>CANQDN010000025.1 GCA_947593275.1 uncultured Bacilli bacterium | reverse complement strand
CTTCTTTTGATAAAAATCAAGAAACCGATTTTTTTATAACAAAAGAAAATATGGTTATTTATAATTTATTTGATGCATTATATCAATCATTTAAAAATGGAAATGTATTTCAAGTAAATGATTATGATTTGTCACAATGTAGTGACATTAACGAAAAAAGAAGATTATATACCCGAATTTTTGAAGCAAATCAAAACTTAAAAAATAGTGAATTATATAAAAAAGTTTTTAATAATGAAAAAATCATTTGGATTAGTGATGATAGTATTTCATTTGACTATAAAAATGCTGATTCTATGACAATAATAAATGAAGGAGAATATTATAAATTAAAATTTACTTATTATGAAGATCTATATCCTCATTTAAGAAGTATTAGAATCCGAAATGCTCGTAGTAGATATAAACCTTTCAATGCTCTTATGATGGATTTTTTTAGTAACTTACAAAAATACGATCCAGACTATCATCAAATACATATAGAAGAATATTTATGCAAACAAAAAAAGTTAATAAAATAAAGTTGTCGTATCACCACTAGAAAATCTGTTCGAACTATTCGAACTTTTGATATATAAATATCAACTAAATTTGGATTGTTTTTTGTTTTATTAAAAAATAATAATGATTTTGAAATATAAATTCAAGTAAATTACTTGTATTTATTTTAAAATGATATAAAATATTATTTATAGGAGATTCAATATATGGTTAGTAGTATGAAAGAAAGATATGAAGAATTAAAAAAATGTGGAAATATACTTTTAAATTATGATGAAATTTTATTATTTTATCCTGACTATTTTAAAACAAAAGTAGAATTAGAAAATGAAAGTTTTATATCTAAAGAACAAGTTGATGACATTTTTGAAAAAAATTATAGAGGCTCTGCCTTATTTGATAAATTAGTACAATTAGGAATGGCTAATAACAAAATATATGAATTTATGAAACACAATAAAGATTTAAAATATGCAAGTTTAAAAAGTATATTTGATAAATTAGTACAATCTAGCATTGATTTGTGTGAATTAATAGATTATATAGGCCATTATCCAACAACTTATCCTGTACCAAAGGAAGAAGAAAAAAATTCAAAAATGGAAAAATTATTTGAAAAATATGACATTACTGTTAGATATTATCTAGGCGATATTAATGAAATGCAAATCGCGTCTGATGATATTGTTAGAATTATTGATAAATTACACGAAAATTTAGAAATGATTAATTCAGTTAAAGGTATAGTAACCTCTAATGATTGGCTATTTACTAGACAATTAAGCGATGAAGAACGTGAAAAAGAGACTAATGATATTATAAATGCTATAGATTATTTTCCATTGTCAGCTTATCAAAAACAAAACCAGTCTTCAAGAGAAGAAGGAAAAAAATATTTAAAATTACAGCATGGAAAAAATATAATTTAACATTTTAAATTAAGTTTGAATTATTATAAATGTTTATATCATTCGCACCAATTTGATTTATACTCGGACTTTTTATAGTTCGAGTTTTAAAATGATTAAATTTATGTTAAAATAGTTATAGATTGAAATTGATATATTGTCAATTTAGAAAGCATACTTACTAATTGACAAGTAAATTAACTCTAAAGGAAGTTTGATCTTATGATAAAAGTTATTAATTATGAAGAAAATTATTCAAATATTATAGATAGTGAGGAAAAAAACTATTGGGGAAGTTGGGATAAAACATCTATAAAAGATTTAAAAGATAAATATGATGTTTTTAAAATAATATTAAAAGACGATGATTATGCTGGACACTTATATGGAAAAATGATTGGAGATTTATTTTATTTTGACGTTATTCTTATAAAAGAAAAATACAGAAATCAAGGAATAGGATCACATTTATTAAAAACTTTAATCGATGAATTAAAAAAATTAGGCTGTAAAAATATTATTACAACCGCAGAATATATCAAAGACAATATTGCATTAGAACCATTATTATTAAAATTCTCTTTTGAAAAAATTATTGATATAAATGGATTTTGGGGTAGCATTTATCCTAAAGTATATTGTGAAGAATGCAATTCACTCCCTTGCAAATGTAAAGCAGCAGTATTTTTAAAAAAATTTAGTCGTTATACCTATAAATAAAACGGAGGAAATAAAATGATTATTAATAAATTCTTACAAATATTTTCAGAAGAATATATAAATTCTAAATCTATAGATAAATTACTAGAATTTACTAAAAAGACTTTACCTTCTGATGGAACTGACAATATTTTTATTGGATGTGTACTTATAATGTTTGATCTTGGATTTACTGGCCCAGCCGCTTGCCGTGAATACTTAACTTCTATTGTTAAATCGGGAAAAGAAAAAATTAATAATAGTAATTTACTATATTTTTATGTTAACCGGATTAATACCAATAAAATGGTTTCTAAATATTTAAAAAATATTAATCAAGATTTAAATTTTGAGAAACACCTAGATTTAATTATCGAATATTTAGAACAATTTTCTTTCGATTTTAGTGCAAGAATAAAAAGAGATTACGCTAAAAAAATAATTAATTTTAAGTTAAAAAGTAAACCTATCTCTTCCATTAAGGAACAAAATTAATTGATACTCAAACTTACAAAAGGCGTCGAATTCGCCACGTTTAAAAATAAAACCAGTATTAAATTAAATTTTATTAAAATAGTATCAAAAACCACCATTTTTTGATATAATACATTTGATAGATAATTTTACATATTAATCTATAGATTTGGAGAGAAGTTATGAGTATTGAAGAACTAGAAATGCTAAGAAAAAAAGCCCGAAATACAATGCTGATAGGTATTATAACAAGTATTGTAATTGCAATTATATTATTTGCTATTTCCCCTTTTATTTCTCTATTTGTTATTATTTTTGGCGTTATTATAACTATTATAATAAATGTAAAACCCACCCGAAATTTCACTCTCGCCTTTAAAGACACCTTCGTATTAAAAACTCTTGAATCCGTCTTTACTGATCTCATTTACGAGCCAGAATCCGGTTTAGATGAATCTGTAATAAGAAATACTGGAATGATGTATATGGGTGATAGATACTCCTCTAATGATTATATTTCCGGTAAATATAAAAATATAAATTTCACTCAAGCCGACGTCCACATCGAAGAAGAACACCAAACAACGGACAGTAATGGTAATACTACAACCACTTGGATTACGATCTTTAAAGGAAGATGGATGATATTTGATTTTAATAAATATTTTAAAGCTAATATTCAAGTAAGTCAAAAAGGCTTTGGAAATTCAAAACTAAACAACTGGGGTGCCAAAATAAAATACAAAAAAGTTATGATGGAAGATCAAGCCTTTAATAATATTTTTAAAACTTACGCTCAAAATGAACATGATGCCTTCTACATTTTAACTCCAGCTCTAATGGAAAAAATTAAAAAATTAACCAGCAATATCTCTGGAAGTTTACTATTCTGTTTTATCGATAACAAACTACATATAGGAATTCAAAACAATAAAGATTCCTTTGAACATAGTATATTTACTAAAATAAATGCCGAAGAAGTTACTAAAGAAATCTCCCAAGATATAAAACTAATTACTAATTTTGTTGACGAATTAAATTTAGATAACGATTTATTCAGAAGGGAGGTGTAGTATGAATACAGTATACATTTTAATCGCCATTGCAGTTATCATTCTAATTTTTATAATATGGTATATATCCCTTTCTAATAAATTAAATAGATCTGTTATAAAAATCGATGAAGCTTTATCAGGAATAGATGTTGCTTTAACTAAAAGATATGATGTTTTAACTAAAATGATTGAAGTTGTTAAATCATATGCCAAACATGAAAAAGAAACTTTATTTGAAGTAATTAAACTTCGTAAAGACATGTCTATACAAGAAAGAAACGATGCCAATCGTGCGATGGATGAAAACTTTAAAAAAATAAATATAGTCGCTGAAAATTATCCCGAATTAAAATCCAGCGAAAACTATAAAACATTACAACAATCTATCGCTGATGTCGAAGAACACTTACAAGCTGCAAGAAGACTTTATAATTCCAATGTTTCATTATATAATCAATTATTAGTATCATTCCCAACTAGCAGTATTGCTAAAAATAAAGGCATGACTAAAAAAGAATTCTTTGAAGCAGATGAAATTAAAAGAGAAGATGTAAAAATCGATCTATAAAATGACTATCCAAACATAGTCATTTTAATTTTTAATAAAATTATCAATAAGCTTATTAATTTTATCTATCTTTTTATTTATTTCCCCAACATCAAATTTATTATCTAATATCTTATCACTAACTTCATACTTCTCTTTAATATCTAAAATCTTTCTCGCACTATTATTAATTTTAGAAACATCCAACTTATTATTATCTAACTTTTTAAATAACCGCCTAAAAACCTTTTTACTATCATTCTTTTGATACTTAATCATAACCATATTATTCCCCGCATTTATCGCTTTTATTATACTTCTATTCGTCCCATATAAATATTTTAAAAAATTCATTCTTAAATCATCTGTTATAATTAACCCCTGAAATATCTCTTCATTTAAATATTTATTAATAATCTTTTTATTAATTGATGCCGGCTTAAAACCAAACCCCTTCAAACTCAAATGCCCCACCATTATAGAGTCTACTCCCATCTTTATCGCTTCTTTAAATACTTCCATATCATTTTTTTCCATTTCATCTATTTCTTTAATCCTAGGAATTAAAACATGACTATCTTTTTTAGTATTCCCATGTCCCGGAAAATGTTTAACCACTGAAACTATCTTATTTTTTTGCATTTCTAAAGCAAAAGGTAGACCATACTTTATCACATCTTCTTTATTTCGCCCATAAGATCTATTCCCAATCGCCGTATTTAAATCATACTTATAAATATCTAAAACTGGCGCAAAATTCATATTTACTCCCACTTTTTTTAATAAAGAAACCGTCAAACTATTAACTTCATCTATTATCTTCAAATCTTTAGTTTCTGCTTGCTTTAAAGGACTATAAATCGTCTTTATTTCCTGAGGAAACCTATTTACTCTTCCATTTTCTTGATCAATCCCAATAAAAAGAGGCACTTTACTATCTTTATTAATCTCTTTTAATTTATTAATAAAACTTAACATACTATCTAAAGAACTATAATTTTTCTTATAAATAACTACTCCCCCAATTTTATAATCTTTAATAATACTAATTAGTTCATCATCTAATCTATCAACATCTAACCCCACCAAAAACATCTGTCCAAACTTTTCTCTTAAAGATAAATCATTGTAATTCATAAAATCACCAAACTTATATAAATAGAATATTATATTTTTATTTAATAGTCTAGCATTTTATTAAAAATTCTCCCAAAAAAAGAAACTACTAAAAAATAATTTCTTTAAACTAACTCATCTTAAAATATTCATTTATCCAAACAGTCGGATAACCCAAATACTTTAAATGACCCACATATATTCCCTTTATATCTCGCTCTTTTACTTTAATAGAATCCGCGGCATTGTTATAATCTCCTTTAGTTATATATAATATTTCTTTTTCATAATCTACTTCCAAAATCCGATGCACTATATACCGCTTATTTTCTTCATAAACAATAATATCATTTACTTTAAATACTTCTCTATCTTTTTTCTTTCTAAATAATACAACATCTCCCCGTCTAAAAGTAGGAATCATACTGTTTGATGATATAGCAATAGGTACAACCCTAAAGAATCCTGAGGCAAAACCTACTAAAATTGTAGCAAATATTAATGTAAAAGCATAAATTATTAGTGAATAAGAATTAGTTTTTCTTATTTGATTAGTTTGTTTTAAGATAAAATATTTATATATTATATAAGTAAGTAATATTTTAATTAAGGAGAAAGCTCCTATAAAAAACCAATTTAAAGAAGGAATAATGGGCAATAAAACTAATATTAATATTATAATACTATAACTAATTATATTAAAAAAGCTATAGTTATTAATAGTTAAAAAATAGAATAAAAAGTTTTTAAAAATAAGAGGTAAAATATAGGAGCATAAATATATAAAGAGAGTTCTTTTAGAAGTGTAGCTAAATAGTAAAGGAAAATTGATCTCAATTAAAATTAAAATAATAGTTAAAACAAACAAAATAATATGCGAGTTTATCTTTAAGTTTTTTAATAATGTATTCGATAAACTCAAGATAATTAGGGGAATAATTGTAAGAAAAAGCGATATATTATAAATATTTGCTGTATACTTAAATACTAATCCTGATAAGAAATAAAGTCCTAAAAATATTAATTCATAAAAGAATAAATAATATTTAGTTTTGCACATACTTAATAGTTCCCGTTATATTTTTAGTCTTTACACTTGGTATTTCTGTCGCGTCTTCATCATAAGTTATCGTAACAGAAAATACTGTAGATTCACCACCATATAAAATATCTTTAGGTTCTGTATTAGTTATAATTATCGCATCACTACCACTAAAATCAAAATCTATACTTTCTAATTTCGCAGCGATCGTTCCTTTATTAGATATTGTAATTTCATAAGTAATATAGTCTCCTGGTTTCATTAAATAAGCATCAAAATTCGCGGATAGATTAGTAAATGTTGGAGATCCTGCATAACAACCATCTGACTCATAAGCTGTTTTGATATTAGTTATACTAACATTCCAATCACCATAAATTGTGGCATAGCCTTTTATTGCTAGATTTGTTTCTAATAAAGAATAACCAATAGACATAAATAAAATAGCCAAAATAAAGGGAATTATTATAACTATCTTTTTCATATGTTCTCCTTTCATAAAGATATACTTTAAATCAAGGATGTATAGGTAACTTTTGTACCCACCATATTATATGCAAAAGTTCTTTTTTTGGTTACTTTTTAAGAATATTTTAAAAATTAAAGCATATACTTAAGGAAGCATTATTTTAATAGTTAACATTTTATTTTCATAGAAGGATGTAATAGTTCCTCCATTTAATTCAATTAATTGTTTAGCAATAAAAAGACCTAAACCAGTAGATTTTTTAGCATTTAAAACAGTGAAATACCGCGAAAATATTTTTTCAAAACTTACTTTATCTAAATTAGTAGTTTTATTTTGGAAGATAAGTTCTCCTTTATTATTAAGTTCTATATAAACTTTATCTTGAGCATATTTAACTAAATTAGATATAATATTTTCTAAAACTCTTTCAAACATATTTTTATCAACACTGCGATATATTTTAGTTTTAGTAATATTTATTTTGGGAACGATATTAGCATTTTTAAATAAAACATAGTAGGAGGCTAAAACGTTTTCTAAGATTAAATTTAAACATACTACTTCTTTTTTTAGGCTTTCTTTTAAATCTAAACCACAGGAATAAAGAAATAATTCTTCAGTTAGATGAGTTAAAGCATTTACTCGCTCGCCAATTATAGCAAGATAATTTTTTTCTTTTTCTGTTAGTCTTTCTTCATTCAATAAATCAAGATAACCCCTTATCGCCGTAAGAGGTGTTCTAATATCATGAGAAATATTTGTTATGGCCCTATTTATTTCACTACTTCCCCTTTTATATTCTAGTTCTAGTTTTCTTAAGTTTTTTAAACTCTTATTAAGACTACTAGCTAATTTTTTTAAAGTTTTATCATTAGAGTTAACCATAATTAAATTATTAGTATCTGTTTTTATAATAAATTCTAAAGATTCCAGAATATTCTTAATTTCCCTTTTTAGACTGATCATTTTTAGAATAAACAGTATAACAATTAAAAGTAAAACTAAACTAATATAAAACCAAATACTCATAAAATATTTCCTTTCTATTTAAACTCTTTTTTAGAAAATAAAATTAAACCACTTATATTAAATAATATAATAATTCCTAAAGAATATAAAGGTAATATTTGAA
Source organism: uncultured Bacilli bacterium (assembly GCA_947593275.1). GTDB lineage: Bacteria > Bacillota_I > Bacilli_A > RF39 > UBA660 > Caccenecus. The sequence continues at coordinate 4,549 of CANQDN010000025.1, read as the reverse complement.
GATTTTCTACTTCATTTTGAGTAAGTTCTAAATAAGCTCCAAAAGGATTAATAGGTAAGACTACTCTTATTACTTTTTTGACATTTTCAGGAACATATAAAGGATTTTTCACTTCAACTGAAGAAAACTCATGAGTATCATAATTAGTTGAAACCATCTCAGTCATATATTCTGTCTCTGAAAGACGACTTACTAACAATAAACCTACAAACATTAAAACTAGATATAAAATGATGGATAAAACTGTAACAATTACTTTATCAGATAGTACCATACCAATAAATGTATAAAGACTTGTAATAGCAATAATAATTAAAAATATATTAAATAACTTTAAAATAAAAGTTGATATAGGAATATTAATTTCCCCAAAAAGAGGTATACCTATAACTAAAATAAGACAAGTATATAGAAAAAAGAGACCTAAAATAACACTTACTACGGTAATAAAATTAGCTATATAAATAGTTCTTTTTTTATTTCCAGATATAATGCGCATTCTTGTAGTATTATCTCCATTATCCCCTAGAAAAAGACTACAAAAGATGGTCATAATAAAGCTAAAAATATAACCAAAATTAAAAATTAAAAGTTCTATTTCTACGCTACTATTATATTTTTTTAGACTGATATACTTTGTAAAAATTGTAACAAAGGCCCAAATTAGAGTAAAAATAAGCATTATTAAACCCATTTTATTCTTTTTTAAACGATAAAAATTTGCTTTTAGTAATCTATTCATGATTAAGTCCTCCGATTAAATTTATATAGTAACTCTCTAAGGTTTCTTCTTGTTCTTTTATTTTATTAGGTGTTAAATTATTTTCATAAAGATCTTTAGTAAGTTTAGCTAAAGTTGAACCATAAACAATAATAGTATCATCACTAGTTACCTCATAATTAATCTTTTTTAATTCAAAATATTTAACATATTCTAAAACATCATTAACATTTAACTCAATTTTATGTTCCATTTTTTTCTTTAATTCTGTACTACTTATTTCTTTTATTATTTCGCCATTATCTAAAAAACCATAATCGGTCGCGATTTTCGATAATTCATCTAAATAATGACTTGATATTAAGACTGTTATTCCTTTTTCTTTATTTAATTTTAAAATTAATTCCCGAATATCCACTATACCTTCAGGATCCAACCCATTTATGGGTTCATCTAATATCAAAAAGTCCGGATTATTTACTAAAGCTAAAGCAATCCCTAATCTTTCTTTCATTCCTAGTGAAAAATTAGCAACTTTTTTATTTCCAGTATCCTTTAATTTAACTAAATCTAAAAGTTCATCTAATCCCTCTAAAGAAGGCCTACCTACATCTATAAACTCTCTAATTAAGTTATCTTTCGCACTCATACTTGTAATTAATGTTGGCGCTTCTATTATTGCTCCCATTCTTTTTCTAGCTTTTAAAATACCTTTAGGACTATCCTCACCATAAATTGTATAAGAACCCCTACTAGGATTATTTAAGCCACATATTACTCTTATAAGAGTTGTTTTACCAGCCCCATTTTTACCAATAAGACCATATATAGCTCCCTTTTTAATATGCATATTAACATTATTTAAAGCTTTAAAATTCTTATACTTTTTCCCCAGATTATTCGTTTTTAACACTAATTCCATAATCTTCTCCTTTCAAATTAAACATATTATAACAAATAATTGTTAAGAAACCAGTTAAGAAAAGCTTAAGATTTAGTTAAGATTAACTCATTTTAAAACCAATTCCCCAAATACTTTCAATATAATTATTTTTACTATATTTTTTAAGTTTCTTTCTAATATTACTTATATGAACTTTTAAAGAATTTTCATCCCCATCCAAAGTATCATTACTTATTAAATCTAAAAGTTTATTTTTAGGAACTACTTCTTTTTGATTAATTATTAAGTGTTTTAATATCGCATACTCTGTTTTAGTTAAATTTATTTTATTTTCACCAATTAATAAAGTCCTATTATCATTTAATAATTTTAAATCTTTATAACTTAAGTCTTTATTTAAAGGTTTAGAATTTCGCAGTTGCACATTTATTCTTGCAAGTAACTCATCTTTATTAAAAGGTTTAGTTAAATAATCATTGGCCCCTAAAGATAAAGCGTTAACTTTATCAGATGGTGATATTTTGGCACTTATAACTATAATTGGAGTATCAGAAACTTGAGATATTATTTTTTCGCCACTTAAAGCCGGAAGCATTAAATCAAGGAGAATTAAATCATATTTATTTTTCTCAAGTAAAAGCATTGCTTCACTGCCAGAGTAGACATGAGAATAAGTGAAACCTGCTTTTTTTAAAATTTCTTCTAGGACATTATGAATATCTAAATCATCTTCCACTATTAAAATATTTGCCAAACAAATCACCTATTTCTCTTACTTTTATTATAACATTCTCTTTTTAGTTTTAATAGTTTTAAACAAAAATAATTTACTATTATCACTTTAAATGATATAATACTTTTTAGAAATTGCCCTGTAGCCAAGTGGTAAGGCAGTAGGCTCTGACCCTACGATTCCGTTGGTTCGAATCCAACCAGGGCAGCCATTTTTGAATTTTAAGTTAATAAGATCTAACTTTTTTTAATCTAAAAAACCTCAAAAAATGAGGCTTTATTTAATCTAATTTTCTTTTTAAAACAAAAGGTTTACTTAACTTATTTAAGTGATTCATAAGTTCCGTATCACTAATATATTTATAACCCTTATCTTCAAGTATTCTAACCATTTTTTCATCAAATTTACCTAAAATACCCAAAGGCATTACATACTCTACTCCTGTATTCATATTAACATAAGAAATATAAGTAACAATATAATTCATTCCATCAATAATTTTTATATCATAAGCTTTTTCTAATATTTTATTATGATGACCTAAAAGCATTAATTTATAAGTAAGTAACATTTTATTACTTACAACTTGACTTAAAAAATCTTCATGAAAAAACTTATTCGCATCCATATAACCCTTAGATTTTAATATTTCAATATCTTTAGGTAAATCAGAAGAATAAAAAGTTCTAAGATGTTCATAAGTCCTAATAGTTTCCATCTTCCCTTGTTTTACTTCTTTTTTAGTTCCACTTAAATATATTTTTATAGCTAACTTTTTATTTATTAACTCTATATCATAAACAAGATATTCATGTTGATAAAAGCTCGTTTCTTTAAAATTTTCTTTCATGTCTTCACCTCATAATTTAGTATTATATCATCTTTTTTTAAAATAACAAACAACTATTTTCTTCTTTTAATACTAACCAATTTATCTTTATCAAAAACTAATTCAATTATTCTTATTCCATCCCAAGCTCCATCCACAATTGCTTCTTCTTCATAATTTAAGATTAGGCGATTATCTAGATTAAAGCCTTTATTACAATATTCACTAAGTAAACTTGTTATAGCAACATTATGGGTGAAAAGAGCAATAGATTTATCCTCTTCCTCTAAAAGAAGATTTTTAATAAACTTTAACATTCTTCTTTTTACTTCATTTAAAGATTCTCCCCCATTTAACTTATAATTAAAATCATTCTCTTGCATCTCTTGAACAACTCTAATTTTTTTATCCCCAAGATTTCCTAACACTCTTTCTCCAAGTTCACTTTTAATATTTATCTCTAATTCTAATTTTTGCGCTAAATATTTGGCAGTCCCCATACTCATAACATAATTAGATGTATAAATACTATTAACCTTTTGTAAATATTCTAATTTAGCAATATTCTTACTTTCTTCTTCCCCTTCTATACTTAAAATTCTTTTTTCTCTTTTACTAATTAAAGATTCTGTTTCAGGAAAAGCTAAATTATTCATTGTAAGTGCATTATTTATTAAATAAATTGTTGTCATTTTAATATTCCTCCTAAAATTCCATAACTAAATATTAGCATAATAATCCCAGCCATAATAACTCCCACAATCGCCGCTAAACAGGACTTTTTTTTGTCCATTCCAAGTAAAGATGCGATTAAACAGCCTGTCCAAGCCCCAGTCCCAGGAAGTGGCACACCAACAAAAAGAATTAAGCCTAAATATTTAAGTCTTTCAATCTGTTCTTTTTTACTTGTTGCTCTCTTTTCAATTTTTGTTACTAATTTTCCCAAAAACTTCCCTCTTTTTTTTAAATAACTAAATATTTTTTCAATGAAAAGCAAAATAAAAGGAATGGGAATTATATTCCCTATAAAACAAACAATAAAACTCGGAACTATCGGTGCATCCATTAAAGCTGCTGCAATTAATCCCCCTCTAAGTTCCAATATAGGCATCAAAGATATTATAAACATAACTAAATATTTTCCATACCATAAACTCGTAATACTTCCAAATATTCCCACTATACTTTTTGCTAATTTCTCTGCCATTTTTATTACCTCTTTATTAATTATATCTTAAATTGTCAATAATGGCAATAAATTTAAAAAGAATACCTTAATAACGTGGTGAAGTGATAAAGTAAAAGTAGACACAAAAAGAGAATGTGATCTACTTTTATTGTGTTATAATTAAATAAGAAAGG
>CANQDN010000024.1 GCA_947593275.1 uncultured Bacilli bacterium | reverse complement strand
CCTGTTGCGCACCCGATTGTTTCGCCAGTTCCCCTTTCCCATTCTCTTATTTTAATTTCAGTGGGGCTAATTATTTCAGCGAAAGTTACATTGGTTCTTTTAGGAAATAAAGAAAGATTATTTTCGATTAAAGGGCCGTATTTTTCAAGATTTAAAGAGTCTATATCCGTAGTAAATATGACTGTATGAGGATTACCCCATGAAAGAGAATTTAGAAGAAATGTTTTATCGGCAAAGGTTTCTTTTTCTTGGATAAATTGCTCTTTTTTGGTATTAACAGGTATTTTAGAGGGTGTAAATACTGGTCTACCAATATTCGCTTTAATATTAGTTACTTGTTCGTTAGTTATTATTAATTCGATATTTTTAATACCACCTTTAGTTTCAATAGTAAATTTAGTTTTAGTAGTAAGATTTTTAACAAAAACGAGTTTTCCTACACTTCTTAAAGCATTGCCACACATTTCGGCTTCAGTACCATCAGGGTTAAAGATACGCATTTTAAAGTCGGCAAGAGTACTTGGACAAATTAAAATTAGACCATCACTACCAATACCAAAATGGCGATTTGTAAGTTTTCTAGCTAATTCATTTAAGTTAGTTAATTTTTCTTTTAAATCTATAATATAAATATAATCGTTGCCATAAGCTTGCATTTTTGTAAAATTTAGTAAATTCATTTAATCCTCCAATGCATTTTTTAAATCATTTATTAAGTCTTCAGGATTTTCAATACCAACTGAAAGACGAAGTAAAGTATCAGTAATTCCGAGTTTTTTTCTTATTTCTTCAGAAACTTCTGTATGAGTTCTACTAGCAGGATGGGTAACTAAAGATTCAACGCCACCGAGGCTTTCCGCGAATAAAATGAGGTTTAATTTTTCTAAAAATTTATTTAAAGTGGAAATAGAATCGAGTTCAAAAGAAATCATTCCACCAAAACCAGTGGTTTCTTTAAGAGTTATCTCATATTCAGGATGGTCTTCGAATCCGACATAGTAAACTTTTTTAACTTTGGGATGATTTCTTAAAAATTCGGCGATTTTTTTAGCATTACTATTATGTTTTTCCATTCGTAAAGCTAAAGTTTTTAAGCCTCTTAAAGCGAGCCAAGAATCCATTGGGGATAAACAAGCACCAAAGATAGCATTTTGAGTTTTTAAGTAATCTCTTTGTTCTTCAGTTTTAACAACGACTACCCCTGCCAAAACATCATTATGCCCAGCGATATATTTTGTAGCACTATAAATTACAATATCGGCGCCAAGATCGAGAGGTTTTTGGAAGTAACTAGTTAAAAAGGTATTATCGACAACAACTGTAATACCTTGGGTATGGGCAAATTCAGCGATTTTTTTAATATCTGCCACTTTCATCATGGGATTGGTGGGAGTTTCAATTAGCATCATTTTAGTATTATCTTGGGTATTTCTTTTTACTTCTTCTAAATCGGTGAAATCTACTTGGGTATAAGTTACACCATTATTTTTTAAAGTTTCGGTACAAGCCCTGACTGTTCCACCATAGACATCATCAGATATTAAAATATGCTCTTTACTTTTTAGCATAGTTAAAACTAAAGATACGGCAGCCATGCCACTTGAAACAGCAAAAGCATCGCATCCATGGTCTAAAAGAGCCATTGTTCGTTCAAATTCTTCACGAGTTGGATTTATTATACGACTATAGTTAAAGTTGGTATTTTCTTTTACACCAATATGGCGATAAGTAGATGATTGAAAGATGGGAAAGCTTATTGCGCCCGTTATGGGATCATGGCCTAAAGCACCATGAACTACTTTAGTATCATCATGATAATTTTCTTTTTTATCATAAACGGTATAATTTGTAAAATTTTTCATATTTTCCTTCCTTTTTAGCAAGTTATTATATAGTTTGTCTAATTAATTATATGAAGGGATAGTTTTTTTAGAATAAAAGAAAAACGCTTATAAAAGCGCTATTTTAAATTTTATAATACATTTGATTTTTACTATTAGGTTTAGTTGGAATAGTTAATTTTATTAAACCTTGTTTCATAGCTGGATGTAAATATTTATTTCTTAAAGTATCTTTTGATTTAATTTTTAATTTTGTCATTATTTCCTTAGCGGGTAATGGTGTATTTTTTTCTAAAGTATTAAGTAATTTATTGATGTTGATATTTTCTTCATTTGGGGGAGTATTTGGAGTATTAAGTGCTTCATCTAAAGTTTCATCTATCATTTTTAACATAAATTCAATAAATTCTGTAGAGTTACCCTTTTTATTACAATTTGCGATAGATTCATAATAATCTTCTTGATATTTATGAATTTGAGACTCTATGGGTAAATATTCAAATATATTTTTCCAGTTATAAAGTAAAACATTTTGCCATAGTCTGGCAGTACGGCCATTGCCATCACTAAAGGGGTGAATAAATACAAATTCATAGTGAAATATACTAGATAATATTAAGGGATGAATAGTTTCTTTATTCTTTTTTAGCCAAGCAAATAGGTTGTTTATTAATTCACTTACCATTTCAGGAGGTGGACACATAAATATACATTTATCTTTGGAAAATACTCCTTCATTTCCTTTTCTAAATTCTCCGGATTCTTCTATAGTTAAAAAAGTAATAATACCATGTATTTTTTTTAAATCTTTAATAGAATATGGATCTATTTCGTTTAACATTTCATAAGCTTTATAAGCATTTTTAACTTCTTGGATATCTTTTTGGGAACCTATAACTAATTTACCATCAATGACATCTTTAACTTGATTTAAAGTTAAACTATTATTTTCTATAGCTAATGAAGAATGAATAGAATTAATTTTAGTTTGTTTTCTTAAATATGGTTTTTTAGTTAAATTAGATATATTATCTAGTTTTGTTATTTTTTCAGAAATATTAGATACTCTAGTTATCATTTCTGATGTTATTTCAAAGGGTGGATTGTATTTTTCCATAATAAACACCTCACATATACAGTTATATTATACTATTTTTTAAATTATATGTCAATATAACTTGCATAAATCTTACATAAATGTTGGCTAAAATTTATTTAATTATATATGGGTCATCAGTGGTGCCTGAGCCTGTAAATGTAGTTGAAGATTTGAGGTTTATTACAGGACGTAAACCATACTCATAGTTTGGTGTGTTATAGAATATGGCGCCATAGTTCTGCATAATTAACATATAAGCAGCGTAGTTATTATTAAAGATATACGGAGTCATGGTCCAGTAATTTTCTCCTGTATGTAACCAATAACTTTTATTGTTTCGGCCATTTACTCCACCGGCGAAGGCTAATTCATCAGCGGTTATAAGCCCTATTGGGTATGTCAAACTTTTTGTGCCATTAATTGTAATTTCTTTTCCATGTTGTTTTATTCCTGTGGAGTTTTTTGCTGTAAAGTAATCTTCGTTTTTATGACTATTTGTACTACATTTTAAGATCGGCTTTTTAGTATCATTTGCTAATCTTAAATAAGCTCCATAATTGGTTGGAATGTCTTCTGTTCCACCACTATCTTGCATATCTTCAGACCAATAAGTAACACCATCACTTATAGCTGATCCACTTCGATCATTGCAAAACCCAGCATTTATATCTATATTACCATTTCCATCATTCCATTCATCTTTTAAATTATCTTTAAACCAATTTTCTAATTCAGTTAGTGCATTACTTTTTTCGGTACCTTCTCCGTAACCATGCATTTCTTTATCTTTCCATTCATATCCAAAATACATATTATTTTTAGAGGAAGAATTAAAAGACTGTGTAGAAATTTGAGTGTCCATTCCAGTTTTTGCTGCACTGTCATTTCCAGAATATATTAATCTAATAGATCCATCACCATTTATTCGCACTATTCGCCAATAAATGTCTGCTCCATCTGTACTCATATTTCCAAACTTTACCCAGTTATTTTCTACTGTTCCTCTATAATAATAACTTGTCCCAAAATCATCTTCTGCTTCATATACTCCATTTTCGGATACATCACATCCTTCTTTACATGATGTTTTACTAAAATCTGTAACTTCTCCATTTGATTCTAAACCTAATTCTGCTAAAACCTTGCCACTTTCTGTTAAGTCAAAATATAACATACAACTTGTCTTATCTTTTGTTAGATTGCTTATCTTTAATCCATTTGTTAAACTATTCCATGTAGGTTTTGCCCCATTATTACAGAAACTTCTTTGTTCATTAAATTCATAGCCACTTGTTGGGATTGTTTTACTTACCTTATATTCTCCATCTTCTTCGATAAATACTGCCATCTGTTTACTATTTATTTCATTTGATTTACTACCCCTACTATTTACATACATTATTCCTAAAGTTACACTAAAACCTATCAAAACTAAGCTTATTCTTTTAATCCACTCTTTCATTACTAACACTCCTTTTATTTCACGATTAGATTATAGCATAATTTTTTAATTTTGCATATATTAATATATTATTTTATATTTAATATTAAATCATTATATATTAATAAGTAATATGTAGATTGGTATTTTTTTAATATAATATTGTTATAAAAATTCAAAAGGTGATGTTTTATGGATTATAATAATATTTATACTATCAATGACTATGGAAAAGTAGAAATAACATTAAAGGATGTTTTAGCAAAAAAGAATATTAGTAGAAATAAGCTTTGTAAAATGATCGCTACTACTTATGATTTAGTTAATAGATATTATAATAATAAAGTTATTAGAGTCGATACTGATATAATTGCTAGAATGTGTTATGTTTTAGATTGTAAAGTTGAAGATATTTTAAAATACAAAAAATAATTATTTAAAATTATATAGCAAATAATGCATTATAATTATGTAGTGTTATTATTCTAATATATTTTATATAATAGATTCAATAAGTAGGTGATTACTAATGAATAATAATATTTATACAATTAATGATTATGGAAAAGTTGAAATAACATTAAAAGATGTACTTTTAAAAAAGAATATTAGTAGAAATAAACTTTGTAAAATGATTGCAGTTAGTTTTGATTTGGTTAATCGATATTATAATAATAGTGTTATTAGAGTCGATACTGATATAATTGCTAGGATGTGTTATGTTTTAGAGTGTCAAGTTGGAGATATTTTAAAATACAAAAAATAGTCATTCCATAAAAAGAGTGACTATTTTTGTAGAAAAAAATTTCTACTGGCTTTGCTAAAAAATTTTTGCTAGTAGATGTTAGTTTTCTAACAATCTACATTTTGATTATAACATATTTTAAATAAATTGCAAGTAAAAATTTTATAGTGTAATTAATTAGTGATAATTAATTTTTTTTATTAAAATATATAGTTGCAAAACCCTTAAATAATCTAGTGTCGAAAAGTGTCGAACGAAATTTCTTTACAAAGTAACATATTATATTTATAATGAACTTAGAGTGTTAGGGCTTGATGTCTGCCAATAAGACTGATTTTCTATTAACTTTACCTCCTATTCTATATGTGGGGTTTTGGTTGATAGAAAGGAGTTGATATGGTTTTGCTGAATAAAATATTCGCTAAAATAATGGGCTTCTTTAGAAGACCAAAAAAGACGTCATCGCCTATAGTTATTAATGTTTATAACAGTAATAACACGGACGTTAACGTCTACATACACAATAAGTAGATGTTATGTTCCTAACACTCTACAATTTAATTATAACAGATTTTAAATAAATTGCAAGCGAATTTAGTTATAGCGTATGTTATAGCTATTTTTTTATAATCAAAAAACGTTAGCGCCTATAGTTATTAATGTTTATAACAATAATAACACAGACGTTAACGTCTACATCAAATAAGTAGATGTTATGAACAAACAATCTACAAACTTAATTATAACAGATTTTAAATAAATTGCAAGTAAAAAAAGCACCTATCAGCATCAAGATTAAACTAGACGTCACGATAAGTGTCCACATTAAAAGATAATTGTAGACATTTTGTCCTTAAATGTTCTACATTTTTATTATAACATATTTTAGATAAATTGCAATTATTTATTACATGCTTTTATTTTAACACACTATTAACAAAATTTTGGGCTTCTTTATCTAAATTTTCTAAAGTAGTATTATTAATAACATAATCATAATTATAATTATCAACAGAAGCATCAGAATAGTTAGAATTAATATTATCTAAGCCTTCTCTTTTAATTAGTAAAGTTTGGGCATTAAAAGATTCAACAGCTCTTTTTATTTCTTCGGGTTCTCTTATGTGAATAAACATTAATTCATCAGGACTATTACGGAATTTTTCAACAGCTTCTTTGATACTATTAAAAGCTAGATCATTATATTCAGTAGTTAGTTTTTTTAAATCACTTAAAAATTTACGATCTTTTTCGGTTTTAGTCCCCTTCCAACCAATTAAAGTGGCGATTTCTTTTACTTTATCAATTGAAGAAAAATTAAAAACTTTAGTATATTTTTTAGTCATTTCCACAAAAGTGTCTTTGCCACTTCCCCCAGTACCATTTATAATTATTATTTTTGTCATATTACTCCTTCTTTCTATATCGAACATGACTATAAGTTAGATTATTTTCGATTACATTATCAATTATTTCTTTTTGATAGATAGTTTTATCAAAGGTGGGAAAATAAACATCAGCTTTACTGGAGGCATTAATTTCAGTTAAAAGTAATTCTTCTGTAAAGGGTAAAAATAGCTTATAGATACTTGAGCCCCCTATAATATAGACTTCTTCATTTAGACTTGCTAAATAATTAATTAAAGAAGAAAAATCATTAAATACTTTTATATTTTCTATATTTAGATGATGGTGAGTTAAAACAAGATGTTCTCTTCCTTTTAAGGGTTTCTTTAAAGATTTAAAGGTATTATAGCCCATTACTATTTTATGATTCATAGTTTTATTTTTAAAGAATGTTAAGTCACCTTTTAAATGCCATATTAAAGCATTATTTAAGCCTAATTCATTATTTTTACCTAAAGCGGCGATTATTATTAGTTTAGCCATTACTACCTCCATTTTAAGAATAAATCAAAAGTAAAGTTATGTCAAGAATGTTGAATTATTTTGAGTTAATATTTATAATTAGAGTGGAGGTAAATTATGATAGGAACTAAAGGAGATATTTATACTAAAGAATTATTAAAAAGAATATTAGAGGAAGGAACTAAAGATCATAATCCGAGACCTAAATATGCGGATGGGACTCCGGCTTATACTTTAAGTGTTAATCATGGAATGATGACTTATGATTTAACTAAGAATGAAAGTCCTTTAATAACTTTAAGACCTATTGCTGTTAAAAGCGCTATAGGAGAATTATTATGGATTTATCAGGATGAATCAAATGATCTTGAGCTTTTAAAAGATAAATATGGGGTTACTTGGTGGGATAGTTGGGATATTGGAAATAGAACGATTGGATCTTGTTATGGTGCAACAATTAAAAAGTATAATTTAATGCGAAATTTATTAGAAGAAATTAAAAAAGATCCAGATGGAAGAAGACATATTATAAATATGTGGCAGGTTGAGGATTTTAAGGAAAAACATGGGCTTAAACCTTGTGCCTATCAAACAGTTTGGAATGTAAGACATGGAAAAGATGGAATAGATTATTTAGATATGTCTTTATTTCAAAGATCTAGTGATTTTTGCACAGCTGGGTGTATTAATCAAATGCAATATTTAGTTTTACTTTATTTAGTAGCGAGACATACAGGATATACACCAGGAAGATTTACTTGGTTTTATAATAATATTCAAATATATGATAGACATATTCCTAATGCTTTAGTTATGTTAGAAAGAGAACCGGTTGATTGTAAGCCAGAAATATGGTTAAATCCGGAAAAAAAAGATTTTTATGAGTTTACACAGGATGATATAAAAGTTAAGGGATATCCTAGAGAATTAATTAGGAAAAAGAATCCTAAGTTATCTTTTGAAACAGCTATATAGTTTAGCTGTTTTTTTAGTTATGATATTTTTTGATAAGTATTTCAGCAACTTTAATACCATCTATCGCTGATGTAGTTATACCTCCGGCATAGCCTGCTCCTTCACCACAGGGATAAATACCTTTGATATTGGATTCCATGTTTTCATCTCTTAATATTCTTAAAGGGCTAGATGTTCTACTTTCGATTGCTGAGATAATGGCATCAGGACTAGCAAAGCCTTTTATTTTTTGATCAAATACAGGGATTGCTTCTTTTAGAGCTTCATTAATAAAATTGGGTAAAATATCATTAATATTAGCAAAGGTATAAGAACCTTTAAACATGGGTTTTACTCCTAAAAATTGGGTAGATATTTGGTTATTTTGATAATCTTTATATAGTTGGATAGGAATAGATTTTTTACCTACTTCATAAGCTTTTTGTTCAAGTTTTCTTTGAAATTCAATTCCTTTTAAGGGTTCATTTCCAAAATCATTAGGATTTATAGTTACAATAATGGCACTATTAGCAATTCCACTATCTCTTTTATAATTACTCATACCATTTATAGCTAGTTTAGATTGTTCACTTGATGCATTTACAACATAACCTCCGGGACACATACAAAAGGTGTAAACCCCTCTTTTATTTTGGGCTTTGTAAGTTAGTTTATAGGAAGCATTGGGTAAATATTTAGAATTAGAGCCATATTCACTATTATTAATCATCGATTGATTGTGCATTATTCTTATGCCAACTGCAAAAGATTTAGGTTCCATTTGGAGTTTAGAATTTAACATATAAAAAGTATCGCGAGCACTATGGCCTATCGCTAAAATTAGAGCTTCACAGGGAATTAAATTTTTATTATTTACTTCGATTTTAGTTAGTTTATTATTTTCAATTATTAAATTAGTAAGTTTGGTATTGAAAGAAAATTCGCCACCTTTACTTAAGATATATTCCCGAATATTTTTAATAACAGTTCTTAATATATCAGTACCAATATGGGGATTTTTTAAGTATAGTATTTCAGGAGGTGCTCCATGTTTTACGAATATTTCTAATACTTTTTTACCTATATGACGAGAATCTTTTATTAAAGTGTTTAGTTTACCATCAGAAAAAGTTCCAGCGCCACCTTCCCCAAATTGGACATTACTTTCAGGGTTTAGAATGTTTTGCTTCCAAAAGGTTTCAACATCTTTTATACGATCTTCGAGTTTTGCTCCTCTTTCAATTATAAGAGGTTTATAGCCGGTTTCAGAAAGTAGGTAGGCTGCGAATAGGCCTGAGGGACCAGAACCTACAATAATTATCCGATTATTTAGTTTAGTATCGCCCATTTGAGGTAAATAATAGGTCTCTATGGGAGCTTTAAAGATATCTTTATCCTTTAATTTGTGTAAAATTAAATCTTCATTTAAAACTTCAACATCTACTTCATATACATAATTAATATTATTTTTATCGCGAGCATCAATTGATTCTTTTATTATAGTATAGCTTTTTAAGGCTTTTTCGTTAATTTTTAGCTTTTGGATAATCTTTTTTGGTAGAGCCTCAGTATTTGCAAATATGCTTACTTTTATTTGTCTTAATCTAATCATGGAGATGTTCACCTACTTTTAAGCCAGTGATCCAGGCAAGACCTAAGTTATAACCACCACATAAACCTGTCGCGTCTAATATTTCACCAATAAAATATAAGCCTTTTACTTTTAGACTTTCCATTGTATTTTCATCGATTTCATCTAAGCTTACGCCCCCTTCTGTTACTTGAGCTTCTTCGATGTTTTGGGTAGCTGTAACTTCAAATTTAAAGTTAGTTAAGAGTTCAATTATTTTTTCTTTATCAGAGTTATGCCATGATTCTTCTTTAGGGATTTTGGCGATTTTTAAGAGAAGATTAACTAGTTTATAATTTAAAAAGCCTTCTAATATTTCTTTTAAAGAGCCATTTAAGAGTTTTTCTCTTTTATCTAACCAGTTTTTTAAATCGGCTTTTGAGCCTTTATGCCATGGAACTAAATTTAGAGATATTACTTCTTTTTTGCCTTTAGCAAGACCTCTTGCAACCATACCACTTAAATTAAAAATACAAATACCACTTAAGCCATAATTGGTAAATTGGATTTCGCCCTTTTCTTCCCATATTTTGATATCATTTTCATATAAAGTGGCGATGGCTTCACATCTTAGGCCAGCCCATAGAGAATAATAATTGGCATTGCCTTTTAGGGGAACTAAGGCAGGAAGAAGTGGTGTTAGTTTATGATTAAAGCTAGTAGCAATTTCATAACCATTACCATCACTACCAGTTTTAGGATAAGATGCTCCACCAGTAGCAACTATAACGATATCGGAATGATATTCACTTTTGGTAGTTAAAACTGTAAATTTAGTTTCTTTACTTACTTTTAGGACTTTTTCTTCGAGTTTAAATATTACACCTAGTTTTGTAGCTTTATTTATTAAAGCATCGAGCACACTGTGAGAAGTTTTAGAATAAGGATAGTAATAACCATCGATGTTTTTAGGAACTATACCAATACTATCAAAAAAATTTAAGACTTCATCTTTTTTAGATTCCCATATATTTTTTAATTTAGGCATGTTATCACTATAATATTTGGTAATATCTTGATTTTCATTCCAAAAATTACAGCGACCATTTCCCGTTAAAAGAAGCTTTTTACCACAGGTATTATTTCTTTCGATAACTATAACTTCATTATTATTTTCCCGAGCTTTTATGGCTGCGGTTAAACCAGATGCTCCTCCACCAATTATTATTACTTGCATTTTATCGCGTCCTTTTTTAAATTATACTATATAAATAAAATTATGTCTATTTATGCAGAAAAAAAGTATAATAAAAGATTAATTATTATACTCATATTTATATTTTTAGCAAAAAAATTCTTAAGCTTTACTTACTTGATAAACTTCTACTTCAACAGGTGTTTCTTGGCCAAATAAATCAATTAAAACATTTAGGCGATTATTTTCAAGATCAATATTATCAACTTTACCCATCATACCTTTAAATGGACCATCAACAATATTAACTTTATCTCCTACAGACATTTCAGATTCAATATTAACACGACTCATTCCCATGTTAGCAAGTATTTTATCAATTTCTTGGGGAAGAAGTGGTGTTGGTTTAGCTCCTTTACCAGAAGAACCAATAAAGCCAGTTACTCCTGGGGTATTACGAACTATATACCAGGCTTCATCGCTCATAACCATTTCAACTAAAACATAGCCGGGAAACATTTTTTTTACTTTTTCGTGTTTGACACCATCTTTTACTTCAACTTCGGTAGTTTCAGGAATAATTACACGATATATGTAATCTTGCATGCCCATTGATTCGGCTTTAGCTTCGAGTTTTTCTTTAACTTTAGCTTCATGGCCAGAGTAAGTATTAACAACATACCATTCTTTTTCCATTAATTAAAGGCCCCCTTAATCGCTGACATGAGAAGATTAAGTAAGATAAAGAACGCTACTAAAACTAAAATAAAGATAATAGTTGCGATGGTATATTTTAAAACATCTTTTTTGCTTGGCCATACAACTTTAGAAAGTTCGCTTCTTACACCTTCAAAATAGTTTTCTTTTGGGGCTTTTTGACTTTTTTGTTTAACTTTTTTAGTCTCTTTTTTAATCTTTTTATTCTCTTTTGTTTCTTTTTTTGCCATAAATAAACTCCTTTTTTTAATTAAATTAAAAAACACTTTCGTGTTCATTTATAAGATACCACAAAATGAAATAAAATGCAAGAGTTATTTTAGGATTTATCAAATAAAAAGCCAATTATAATGCCTATTGTAAAAATAAAGAGATAAAAAAGATCGAAAGGTAGTTTTAGATTTAGTAAAAGAAGAAGAATGGAACCGAGCATTAAGCCAAAGATAGCCCAATATAGAGATTTTTTAAAGTGTTTAAATAAATAGCTTATAAAATAACTTGTAATTATAATGCCGATAATTAAGCCGAATGTGTAGATTATGAAAGGTAGATAGAAAGGATTACCTAAAATGCTTAAAACATATTCATAGCTACCTAATAGCATGTAGATGGCTGTTCCACTTATTCCGGGGATAATACTGGTTAAGGCATCTATGAAACCTAGTAAAGAAGTGTAAAGATAGTCCATAAAAGAGCCATTAAAAATAAAGGTACTAGTGGTTGTTACTAAAGATAAGCTAAGGGTTAAAGTAAAGAATAATAAGAAAATTAGGATGTTAGAAAAATGGGGTTTTAGATTTTTGGTAAAAGGAATTAAAGTACCTAGGATAAGACCTAGAAACAAAGACATAGTTTCATTATAATAATTTGCTAATAAGAATAAGATCATTTTACTAAAAAGAATAATGGCTAAAAGGATTCCTAAACCAAAGTTAAATAAGATATAGGTGTGTTTTTTTACGTTGCTAAAAAAGTCCGTTATAGCGAGTATTATTTGTTCGTAGATACCAAGAGTAATGGCAAACATTGAGCCACTTACACCGGGAATGATTTTACCTAGGCCTACTAAAAAGCCTTTAAGAATTAATTTAATATTCAAATATATCACCATTAAATTATATTTATGATAATTATTTTTAGACAAAAAAAGGAAGAAAATTATCTTCCATGAAGTTTCAAAACTTGCCTATAGATGAAAAGTTAGAGCACTATAGGCAAGA
>CANQDN010000023.1 GCA_947593275.1 uncultured Bacilli bacterium | reverse complement strand
CCCGAATATACCATTGGTTTCATAGGTTTATACCCCTTTATTGGTTCTATCGCCGGATTACTACTTAAAGTAATTGTATCCCCAACTTGAACTTTCTCAATTTCTTTTATACTGGCCGCAATAAAACCAACTTCTCCAGCATTTAAAACGTCTCTTTTTACTTGTTTAGGTGTACTAACTCCTAATTCTACAACTTCAAATTCCGAATTAGTCGCCATCATTTTAATTTTATCTTTAACTCTAATTGAACCACTTTCTACTTTAACAAGCGCTACTACTCCCAAATAAGAATCATATCTACTATCAAAGATTAATGCTCTTGTTTTCGAAGTATTTGGAATTACTGGCGCCGGCACTCTTTCAATAATACTTTTAATTAACTCTGGAACTCCCTCACCAGTTTTGCCACTACAAAGGATTACTTCTTCTTCCCGAAATCCAAAAACATTCTTTAATTCATTCATAACTCGAGGAATATCTGCATTAGGTAAATCTATTTTATTAATAACCGGGATTATCTTTAAATCATTACTTAAAGCAAGATAAAGATTCGCAATCGTTTGGGCTTCTATTCCCTGTGTTGCATCCACAACTAAAATAGCCCCTTCACATGCAGCAAGACTCCTAGATACTTCATAAGAAAAATCCACATGACCCGGAGTATCTATCAAATTTAAAATATATTCTGTATTATTATATTCAGTATGTAACATAACAGCATTTAACTTAATAGTAATTCCTCTTTCTCTTTCTAAATCCATACTATCAAGTATTTGATCTTTCATTTCTCTTTTATCTATCGCATGCGTATATTCAAGTATCCGATCAGCAAGAGTACTCTTCCCATGATCAATATGAGCAATAATTGAAAAGTTTCGAATGTTTCTCGCGTCCATTTTTGCTTCACCTTTTATTATTATAACTTAAAACTTAAAAATAGAAAAGGCCTAAAATTACTTATTCTTCTTAGCCTTTCCCTTAACTTCTTTTTTAAGTTTCTTTAATTGTTCCCGATATTTTTGCATAATTACAAAAGAATTATGATTAGACTCTTCTAAGTCTGGAAACGCTTTTAAAAGCCTGCTTGGGAATGTTTTAAATCCTTTAATAGATTCTTTTAACTTCTTTTCAAATATAACTGGTATTTTAGCCAGTTTCGCATTTTTAAGTTCTTCCACAATAATAATTCTATTGCGCAGATTATAAGCAACAATAGTTGAATAAGTAACATCCGCGATAAATATAATAAATATTATTAATGCAATAATCTCCCACACTTTAAATGAAAATAAACTAAAAATATATGTAAAAAGGGGCATAACAAGATAAATAACCACTAAAGACATAACTCCAAAAGCAAAAGAGTTTTTAAGACAAATACGGCCATTTAGGTTATATTTTTGTTTGCTATAATCCCACCATTTATTATGAAATATTTTTTCTAATAAATAAGAGGTAAAATACTCTAAAGAACTAGTTATAATAATCCCAAAAACAAAAACTACAACTGGATCATCATAATATCTTAAAAGCGTAATTAATATAAGTAAAGCTCCAATCCCATAAATCGGAATTATTGGCCCACATAAAAATCCTCGATTAAGTAATTTATGAGTCCCCAAAAAAACCCAAAATACCTCCAAAAAATAGCCAACAAAGGAACATATAATAAAAACTAAAAAACAATATATTAATAATTCATACATAACCTAACCTCTTTATTATTATAACAAAAAAAGATTAAATAAACTATACTTTTAACATATTTATCTAAACTAAACATATAATCTAGTAAAAAGAAAGGATAATTTTATGATTAATAAACAAAATCTTTGGTTTATAACGCTTTTTTCAATTATTATGGTATTAAGTATTTATTATCTTACTATGACGGATGATACTTTAGCTACTTTAAATGTGAGCACTCCAACCAATAAAGATAAAGCTGAGGTCGTAATAAATGAGAATGATACTTTAGTCGCTTTAAAAGTAGCTAGTGAGGAAGCAATGATTAGTAAAATAAGCGAACTTGAAGATATTATTCTTAGTACTACTGCCACTTTAGAAGAGAAGAATGATGCTTATGAAGATTTACAGACTATTAATAAAAATGAGAGTATAAAAGAAAAGATTGAAAAAACTATTAAAGAACAATTTAAACTTAATTCTATCGCCACTATTGATGGAAATAATATTAATATTACTATCGCGAGCAAAACTCATGATACAACTCTAGCTAATAATATCATAAGAAGTATCCAAAATCTCTTTCAAGATAATAAATATATTACAGTTAAATTTGATATATAGGCTCTTTATTTAACCATTTTGACCTTCTTTTCATAAAATAAACTAGATAATAAGAGATATGAAAGGAAGGTAACAGATGAAAAGAAGTATTTTAACTAAAAGAGAACAGGAAATATTTAATTTATTAGTAAAAAATAAATCAACGAAAGAAATTGCAGATCTATTAAAAATAAGCGAAAAAACTGTGAGAAATCATATATCGAACGCTATGCAAAAACTAGAAGTTAAAGGAAGAGCTGGAGCAGTTGTCGAATTACTTAAATTAGGCGAAATAACCTTATAATTTAATCTCCTTAATGGAGATTTTTAAATGCATAAAATAGATTTATTGTCGTATTATTTATTAGGTGAGGTTATGCTAAAACGATGTATAATTAGAAAAATATTTATTTATGTAGTAGCGTTCATCATCATAGGAATATTATATTTTTTCCCAAGTGAAAATCTCCAAAGTAAAGTTGAAGTTACCACTAATATAGTTAATCCTAATACTAGTCCCATATTTTTACTTAATAAAGATAATTATGTAGTTAGAACTAGCCTAATAGTTAAAGAAAGTGAACCTTTAAAAAAAGTCGAAGAATTAATCCAAGCTTTAACTATTGGAAGTGATAAATTAGAATATCTACCCACTAATTTTAAACCAATTATCCCCAAAAACACAAGAATCCTTAGTTTAGATTTAAATAATGGCTTACTTAAAATTAATTTTTCTAAAGAATTTTTAGAGGTTAATAAAGAACTAGAAGAAGCATTGATTGAATCTGTAGTTTATACTCTTACAAATATTAAAGAAGTAAATGATATCATGATTTTTATTGATGGTGAAAAATTAGAAATGCTTCCTAAAACTAAAATAAGATTACCAAATACTTTAAATAGAGATTTCGGAATAAATAAAGTTTATGATATTACGAGTATTAAAGATTCATCCAAAACAACCATTTATTATATTGGAAAAGAAGATAATATTACTTATTATATCCCCATTACCAAAGTAGATAATAATAAAAAAGATAAGATCGAAGTAATTATCGAAGAATTAAAAAGTAGCCCTACTTATGATGCCAATTTAATGAGTTACTTAAGAAGTTCCGTTGAATTACTTAATTATGAAGTCTTAGAACAAGAAATTGCTCTTAGTTTTAATGAAGCAATATTTAATGATTTAAATGAAAGAAATATACTAGAAGAAGTTAAATATTCCATTGCTTTATCTCTAAAAGATACTTGTCATGTTGCCAATATTATTTTTAAAGTAGATGATGAAGTTATAACAACCTTCCTAGAAAATTAAAAGATGGGTATATATATTTTTTAGATAACCATAATATTATAGAAAATACTTGAATTATTTAGAAAAGTATATTATAATGTTATCTGAAATCTGACTCCGTAGCTCAGCTGGATAGAGCAATCGCCTTCTAAGCGATCGGTCGAGCGTTCGAATCGCTCCGGAGTCACCATTTAAAAAATTAAACCCTCCAAAAGGGTTTTTTTATTATCTACTATGACTTTTTTCTTCAACTGTTGTTCTTTCTTGTTCTTTTATAATTTTATAATCAATTACTTTAATTCTAATCTCATTTTCTAAGATTTTAATCTTTTTTAATAATTTATCTTGCATTTTTTTACTTAAAGTCTTTTGATATTTTTTAATAATTATATTTCTAAGTCTTGCAAGTTCATCTAAAGCAAGCATTAATTTATCCCCAGAGGAAGACTCATCATCCCCTAAAGCACTAAGATAATACTCTAAGATCTTTTTATATTTCTTATCAAAACTTGCCAAAATTAAACCATCAATTAGCTCTTTATCAACTATTAATATTTCATTTATATCCCCATGAAATTTTATTTTGGGAACATACTTAAATCCCTCAATTTTTTCTATTGGATAATCTAAAGATACAGTTTTATTTAATTTCTTAATCTTATAACTTTTCAATTTATTCACCTACTTTAATAAATCGGGTCTTTTTTCTTTGGTTACTCTTAATTTTTCTTGCTCACGATATTCTTTAATTTTAGCATGATCCCCACTTAATAATATATCCGGAACTTTTAAGCCTCTAAACTCTCTAGGTTTAGTATATTTAGGATAATCAAGCATATTATCTTTAAATGAATCATCTTTAAAAGATTCTTCTCTAATAACTCCTGGGATAAACCGAGATATCGCATCCATTACCACTAAACCCGGAAGTTCTCCTCCCGTAAGAACATAATCACCAATACTTATTTCCCCATTGACAAAATTAAGTATTCGCTCATCAAAACCTTCATAATGTCCACAGACTAAAATTAAATGCTTAGTTTTTAAAACTATTTCTTGAGCCATTTCTTCATTAAAAGATGCCCCTTGAGGAGTAAGTAAATAAACTAAAGAATTTTTATCCCTTACTGCTTCTATCGCTCTTACAACAGGCTCGCACATAAGCACCATTCCGGCTCCCCCACCATAAGGAGTATCATCAACTTGCCCATTTTTAAGTAAAGTATAATCTCTTATATTTATAATATTTATTTCAATTAACTTTTTATTTATAGCTCTTTTTATAATACTTTCATTTATATATGCAGAAATAATATTGGGAAATAAAGTTAAAATATCAATTCTCATATTAATTCCTCCACTCTAGATACTTCTATTTCTTTAGTATCTTTATTTATATTATTAATAAATTCTTCTATATAAGGTATATAAAAGTTTTTATTACTTTTAATATAAAGTAATATACCCGCTTTAGTTTTATATAACTCTTCAACTAAACCATAAATCTTTTTATCTTTTACTATTTTATAACCAATTAATTCATCTACCAGAACTTCTTTTTTATCTAGGTTTAAATCATCTTTATTTATATAAACATTTAGTCCTTTATATTTTAAAACATCTTCAATCGTCGAATACCCTTTTAATGCTACCATATCATACTTTTGATGTGGGCGATAACTTACAATACAAGCCTCTTTTTTTTCTTCTCCAATATAAAGTTTAAAATTAGGTTTAAATACTAAATCTTTCCGCATAAAGTCACTTAATATCTTTATTTCCCCTTTTAAACCATGGGTATTAACAATTTTACCTAGATAAATAAATTCCATTTTATTTTCTCCTTATCCTTTGTCTTCCTTCTTCAATAATTAAACCATAATATAATTCATAATATACTTTTCTTTCTTTAATTTTAGGATATAACCTTGAAACTACATACCCTTCGCTTTCCAAAGCTCTTCTTAATAATTCTAAATATTTCCCTTTAGCTATTGTACTTGCAAACACTTCAGTTAAACCATTCTTTTCTTTATCAACATATACTTTATAATAAATCGTTTCATTCCGAAAGTTAGCTTTAAAATTTATTTTATTAAAATCTATATATTTTTCTAAATATCTTCTAATTATTAAATTTGCTTCTTTACTATCCATTATTCTTCTTAATTCATACTTCATTAAACCACCCTATTTTTGCATTTCATAAAAAATAATACTTGCCGCGACACTCGCATTTAAACTCTCACAGGATTTATTTATAGGAATATTAATTAAAGTATCACAGTATTTTTGATACTCTAGCTTCATCCCTTGTCCTTCATTCCCAATTATTATACCATTTTTAGGCCAAAATGTAAGGTCTTTTAGGTTAGTTCCTGTATTTACATCAGTTCCATAAATTTTATATCCCTCCTCTTTTAAAGAAATAATTTGTTTTTCCAAATCTCCTTTAATAAAATTTAAATGAAACATCATCCCTTCACTAGACCGAATTACTTTAGGATTATATAAATCAACTGTATCATTACTCATAATAATTGTTTTAATATTAAATGCAAGAGCACTTCTTATAATAGCCCCAAGATTTCCCGGATCCTGAATATTATCTAGTAATGCCACATTTCCATCAATCTCTTTTGAAGGAAGCTTCTTTACAATGGCAACAACATCACTAAAACTTACCTGCATAGATAACTTTTTTAATATAGCGTCACTTACTAAATAAAAAGGAATATTTTCTTCTTTATAAGCCGGATTATTCGAAATTATGGCCGTAACTTCACCCATTTTTAAAGCTTCTCTTAAAAGATGATCCCCTTCAATTAAGAATTTATCTTCACTATCTCGATACTTTTTCTCTTTTAATTTCATCCAAGCTTTTACTTGAGGATTATTTACTGATTCAATTTGCATTAACCTCTAAGCTCCTTTCTAGCATCCTTATAATTAGGATAATACTTTTTAACCATATTCCAAAAATCTTCACTATGGTTATGATGATAAAAATGACACATCTCATGAATAATAACATATCTTAATAGATCTACCCGATATTTTATTAATTCACTATTTAAAGTTATAGTCATATTTTTGTAATTACAGACACCCCATCTTGTCTTCATCCTGCGAATTTTTAACGTAAACTTTGGAGTCGGAATAATTCCTTTTAAATCTTCTACTTCTCTTTTAAATATTTCTTCCGTTTTATTTTTAATAAAGGTATTTAATTTAGAGCTATTTTTACTAATAATTTTCCCATTATAAAACTCAACATCATAAGCATTTTCATCAAATACTACTTGATAACTATTCCCTAAATACCAAAACTCTTCATCATGATTTTTCTTTTCTAAACTTTTATTTAACATTCTTTCTAAAGATTTAGCATTTTTATTAATTAACCTTAATATCTCTTTTTCACTAACTAATCTATTCGCCGTTACATTTAAATTTAAATCATCATCAAAACGAAAATAAATATTTTTATTTGGTTTTCTTTTAATTATTACTTCTATTGGTTTATTATTTAGATATATTTCCATTATTACCCCCATTAAGTTTTATTTCTTTATTTATCCAAGCCATAATTACACCCACAACATATTTTACCTCATCACTTGTTAATTCTTTATCTTTAGGTATTTTATGCCACTTATATAAACATGATCTACAACAAGTCCCAGTCGCATGCTGAGAAATAAATACAGGATGTCCCCGATATGGTGTTTGTTTACCATCATTTAAAATAACTTTCGGTTTTAATCTTTTATTAATAAAATCATAGGCATGTTCTTCTATTTTAGGTAATCCTTTATCTTTAATATAAAGAAAATCTTTAGCTTTTAAATGAAAACTTCCCCGAAATTTAGATTTACTTAATCTCTTTAATAACTCTTCTATTTCCATCACATACACCATGACTTAATTATATATCCCGAATATATGTTTGTCAATCATTTTTTAACTTCCTAATCTAAGTATTTAAAATCTCTTAAAAAGGATAGCATTTCCCATCTATCCTTCTTTTTTTCTCTTTAAAATCATTTCTGTCCCGTCTTCAGCCACTTCAAAATTACTTCCTAAATCTTCAATTAATGGCTCTAAATCCGGCGAATAATTATATTTCTTTCTCTCTTTTTTTAAATCTTTTAAAACATTATATAATGTCTCATATTGTTCTTTAAGACTTAAATCATTAAAAGTTTCTGATCCATCCGTAATAACCATTAAACTTTTTAAATAAGTAAACCAAACAGTTATATATTTCCCCATTAATTCATAACTAACGAAGTATTCTTTTAACTTCTCTTTCTCTTCCTTCTTTTTAAATAATATATCTCTATAACACCGTTTTAAATAATAAATATGCTCTTCTATATCTTGATCTAAATAATAAAGTGTCTGAATATTCTTAAAGAATCCTATAAAAGGTATTAATTTATCTTGATAATTTGGTTTTAACTCTTCTAATAAATTATGAGTTATCGCTTCCATTATTAATTCTTCCCGATAATTTAGATCACAGCCTAAACTTTCAATAAAGGTATTAATCTTTTTATTAACTTTTTTATCTATATAATTTTCTAATAATATATTGGCATTTAAAAGTAAAATATAACCAATTAAAACTCCCATCTCTATATTCATAATTATCCTATTTTACTTCTATTTTCTCTTTACCACCCATATAAGGTCTTAAAACCACAGGAATAGTAATACTTCCATCAGCATTATAATTATTTTCTAATAAAGCAATTAAACCTCTTGGAGACGCAACAACTGTATTATTTAATGTATGAACATAATAAGTACCATTTTCTCCCTTAGCTCTAATACCTAAACGTCTTGCCTGAGCATCCCCTAAAGTTGAACATGAGCATACTTCAAAATATTTTTGTTGTCTTGGACTCCAAGCTTCAATATCACAAGATTTAACTTTTAAATCCGCTAAATCCCCACTACAACATTCAAGTTGCCTTACAGGAATATTAAAGTTTCTGAATATTTCTACACTATAATGCCACATTTTATTATACCAATCCATTGAATCTTTCGGATCACATATAACAATCATTTCTTGCTTTTCAAATTGATGAACCCGGTATAATCCTCTTTCTTCTAACCCATGAGATCCCCCTTCTTTTCTAAAACATGGAGAATAAGAAGTCATCGTTATAGGTAAATCACTAGTTTTAATTATTTGATCTTTAAATTTACCAATCATAGAGTGTTCACTAGTTCCAATTAAATATAAATCTTCCCCATCTATTTTATACATCATCGCTTGCATTTCTGGGAATGACATAACTCCTTCAACTACATTACCATGAATCATAAATGGTGGAATCGCATAGGTAAAACCTTTATCAATCATAAAATCTCTCGCATAAGCAAGCATCGCTTCATGAAGTCTGGCAATATCTCCCATTAAATAGTAGAATCCTTCTCCACTAGTTCTCCCTGCTGCTTCTTTATCCATTCCGTTAAATTTGGCAATAATATCAGCATGATAGGGTATTTCATAGTCGGGTACTACTGGTTCTCCAAACCTTTCTACCTCCACATTTAGAGTGTCATCTTTTCCAATTGGAACTGAAGCATCAATTATTTGAGGTATAGCCATCATTTTAGTCTTAATTTCTGCACTTAAACTTTCTTCTTCTTTTTCTAAATTAAGAATCTCTTCATTCATTTTAGCAACCGTATCTTTAGTCTTATTAGCTTCCTCTACCTTTTTTTCTCGCATTAAAAGACCAATCTGCGCACTAATATCATTCTTTTTACTCCGCATATCATCAGCCTTTTTCTTAGTCTCCCGATACTTAATATCAAGCTCATATATTTCATCAACTAAAGGTAACTTTTCATCTTGAAATTTCTTCTTTATATTTTCCTTAACTAAATCTTTGTTTTCTCTTATTAATTTAATATCAATCATTTTTATCCCTCTTTCTTTAAATTAAAAAACCCAGAAAGCCCAAGGAGCAATTCTGCGGTACCATCCTTTATATTACTTAAAACAGCACTAACGGGCTTACCCGGGAAGTATTAGTTCCACTAAAGAAGGAGATTTCATTTATCTTTTTAATTCATTTCCACCAACCATGAACTCTCTAGTTAAAAAGATTAAATTACTTATCTTCTTTTGCGTTTTCTATTTATAATATACCACAAAATAGTTTTTTATACAAGAAAAAAGCGTAAGAAATATTACGCTTTAGCTAGTTCTTTATTATTTAATTCTTGATAAGCTTCTTCAAGTTTTATTGTTGGATTAATACATTTTCTTTCAATATAGTATTCTAAAACTCCTAAAGCTTCTTCAGGGAATATATTTAAAATATCCCCATTTAAACTAACTCCCTCTTCTCTATCTCGTTTATAAAATGGTATAACCCCTTTTTCAACTTTAATTGAAGGAATTAAATTTAAAAATTGATTATTTAAACTAAACTTATTTGGTTCATATATTTTCTTTAGATATTTATTTCTAATCTCATTTAATACTTCTTTAAATAAACCATCTGGAAGTTTAGCTACTGCATCATCATTTAAGACTACTTCTTCACCATTTTGAATATAATATTGAACATATGGAAGTGGTGCATTATCTAAATCTAAATTAGCAAATACTTCATCTTTTTCTCCATGTTTTTTTAGATCTATATTAGATATAGTATTTTTGCGTTCAGCCACTTTCTCACTAATTAATTTATTAATTAAGATATTAGCGCCCAAAACCGGATCATTATCTTTCCGATACATAGGTAAAATAGTAAATACCCATTTATGATCTTTATAATAGATTGGTAAATTAGTTCCTTTTACTTCTTCTTGAAATAATTCTATATTATCATTAAAATAATAAGCTAAATTATCTAAAATTTGACCATTAATCGCTGTTTCTTGGAATTTAAAATCAACTGGAACTAAATAAGTTTTATCCCCCATTAAAATTGGTGAAAAATGTAAATTATATTGTTCTAATAGCCATATTGCTTCATCAACACGAATATTCGCAAATTTTAAAACACTAGATAACATTAAATCTCTTTCGCTAGTTAAACGTACCTTTTCTTCTTTAGCTAAAAGTAATTCTTTATACATCTTCGCTATTTTATGAGTAAGTTTTGGCCCTTTTTCAGTTTCATAGTCTTCTAATTCTTTTCTTACAACACTATTTTCCATTATAGCCATGATTCCTGCTTCATTTTTAACTAAATCATGTAAATAAGGAATAGTACTATTATCACTAGTCCAACCACTTAACTTATTAATTTCGTTATTTAAAACATAAATCTTAGTGTCTAAATCTTTAATTCTTTTAATAATTATTTTAAAATATTCCGTAATATACATAATATTTCCCCCTTTTTTTAAAAAGCAGAGTATACTTTACCACAAAATAAGGAATTTGTCAAGTAAGACCCCATTAAGTTAGGTCTTGACTATTTGGAATTATTATAGTATAGTTTAGATAGATAAAATTATTTTTATTTCTCGCTTACGGATGGTGCGAGTAAGAAGTAATTCCGGACGTTAATGTTATCGCTTACAGGTGGTGCGAGTAATAAATAATCCTGATGGTGAAATGTCTCGCTTACGGATGGTGCGAGTAAGAAGTAATTCCGGGCGTTAAATGTTATCGCTATCGGTTTTAGCGAGTAATAAAATGAAACCAAATTAAAACTCCAATATTGGAGTTTTTTTAAGTAATTGTATCACTTTTCTTAACAATATATATCTTATCATTCTTATAAAAAGCATAGAAAACATCTTTTAAATTAAGTTTCTTATTCTTTAATTCATTAACAAGCCATTCTTTCGTTTTATGAATATATTTTAAAGCTTTAGTTTGAATACTACCATCAACAATTATAGGCATTGGATAAGCAGTTTTTAATTTAAAGAAATTATACTTAAATATCGATAATTTCCCATTAGGCTCTAAAAAAGCATATTCTACATCTTCTATCGATCTTATTTCTTTTTGTCTTAAACTTAAAAGTAAATCATCCATACTATATCTTTGTTTAACCATTTCATGATAATTAATTTTACCATGCACAATAATTAAAGATGGTTTACCCCCAAAAATAGTTCTAAATGTCCGAGATTTAATCGAAATAAACGCTAAAAAGAGTTCTAACACGACTAAAATACTTATAGGCATAATAGTTAAAAATATAGAATCATTTATATTTTCAATACTTATCGCGACTAATTCCGCAATAAGAATAGAAACTATAAGATCTATAATTCCCAGTTGGCCTATTTCTCTTTTACCCATAATCCTATAGCATAACGTAATAAAGAAATAAAAGAATAAAGTTCTAAATAAAACATTAAATAATTCCATATAATCACCTAATTATATTATGTTATTATTCATATTTTTTTAAACATTTAATATATATTAGTAGGGTGATTATATGTCTAAATTATTAGAATATTTAAAATATATAGGTTTATTTATTATTTTTATTATAGTTATTGCGATTATTACTTCTTTAATTAACTTAACAGGTTTAAATAGTAATTTTATAAGTAAATTATCTATTATATTAACAGCCATATCATTTTTTATTATTAGTACTCTAGCTAGTCAAAATAACAATGAAAAAGGTTATATTATTGGCTTAAAGTTAGGTATATTATGTATTATATTTTTAGTTTTAATTAATCTTATTATGTTTAAAAGTGGTTTTAATATAGATAGAATAATATATTATATAATTCTTATTTGTAGTAGTATTTTAGGAGGATCTTTTGGTAAAAACTTTAAAATTAAGAAATTAGCCAGATAAAAGGAGTAGCTAGTATGTTACTCCTATTTTTATTGAACTATATAAGGATTAGATGAAGTACCTTTTGGTTCTTCTTCTTTTTCAACTGTGAATGTTGTATCGGATTTCAAGTTTATTACTGGACGAAGGCCATAAGAATTACTTGGATAGTAGTAGCTAGGATATCCATTTGAATGCACAAAGAACACATTAGTACCACCATAATAAGAATACGGAGACATTGTCCAATATTCTTTATTTGTATGTAACCAATAGCCTTTATTAATTTGGTTATATACCCCACCTGCATAAGCTACTTCATCAGCAGTTATTAAGC
>CANQDN010000022.1 GCA_947593275.1 uncultured Bacilli bacterium | reverse complement strand
ATATCACTTTTAATTAGAGAACTTTTCACTTAAAATTGACTATCATATTTAGAGAACTTTTCATTTAAAAATCACAAAAACTTGTTAAACACAAGTTTTTTTCTTGACTAAAAATGTTTTCTATAGTATGTTTTACATAAAGGAAGTGTTTTTATGTATAAAAGTAATATAAACTTAAATCTATATAAAACATTTTATGATGTTGCTAAATATGGTAGTATGTCCATCGCTGCTAAATCTACTTATAGTTCCCAACCCGCCATTAGTAAAGCTATCAAAAAACTCGAAGAAGACTTACAAGTCCAGTTATTTTATCGTACCCTAAATGGTGTCGAACTAACTGAAAAAGGAAAAGAACTCCTCTATTTTGTTGAAAAATCTTATAATAATCTTATAATCGCTGAAAGAACTATGCTCGAAACCGAATCTTTAAATCGGGGTAAATTAAGCGTCGGCATGCCCTCTAACATTGGATCTTTCTTCTTATTTGATAAAATTATCGCTTTCCATCAAAAATATCCTAAAATAGAAATAACAATCACAACTGGTGGTACCTCAAAATTAATTAATTTATTAGAATCTCATAAAGTAGACTTTGTAATCGACTCTTCCCCCATTGATGTTAAACTAGATAAAAATCTTCAAGTAACTAAACTAACCGAAGTAAATAACTCTTTTGTTGTTAAAAAAAATAGCAAAATAAATTATCAAGATATTAAAGAATTAAAAGATTTAAAGGATAAACCCCTAATCTTACCTATCCCTGGAACTGCCAATCGAATCGCTCTTGATGAAACATTTACTAAAAATCATGTTAGTATCGACAATGTTATCAACATTCATACTAGTGAAATGATTTTATCAGCCGTCAAAAAAGATTTAGGTATCGGTTATTTAATCCAAAATTTAGTCGAAGATGAACTTAAAAATGGTGAATTAGAACTAATAAATATTAAAGAAAAACTACCTACAACTACTATTAATATAGTTTATGATAAAAACACTCTAACTACTGCCCCTAAAAAATTCATTGAAGACTTTCTAAATTATAACTTAGATTTATAATAACTATAATTTTAATTTATACCAATAACTCTTAAACATATTATCCATAAAAAATAGATATTTGCCATTCAAGTATCTTTTATTTTATAATTATACTAGAAACGAGGATAAATATGATTAAAAAAATTGGTACTTTTAAAGATTTTAATGATAATACTTTAAAATCTGTCTTTAAAAATGAAAATAATGAAATAATTGAAATGTCTTTATTATTTAATAAAGAAAACAAAGATGTGATCTGTGTTCCTACCCATCACTTCTGCACTTTAGGTTGCCTTATGTGCCATCTAACTAATAAAAAAATTCAAAAACAAATGTTACCCATCAAATATGATGACTTCATTACCTGTCTATTTAAAACTCTAACCCATAATAAAAAACGAATAACGACCAAAAAAAATCTGCTCATATCTTTCATGGGTGTTGGTGAACCTTTATTAAACTTAAAACTAATTGAAGAACTAACCAAAAATGAATCTTTAATAAAAAAGAAACTCCACTACGAAAATATTGGCTATGCTATTTCTACTATGATGCCCAACAATAAAATTTTAGATTTACTTGATTTAGTAACCACCCATAATATCCCCCTAAAAATCCACTACTCCATGCATAACCCCATCGATAAATTAAGAAATATCCTAATTCCTAGCAGTACTATCACCAATGAACAAGCCCTAAATTACCTAATAACCTATAAAAACTGTCTCTTAAATAATAAAACTATCATGGAAAAATACTCTAAACTCCATTCCACCACTGACCCCATTGAAATCCACTACACTCTAATTAAAGATGTCAATGATACTGAAGAATGCCTAAACAAATTATGTAATCTCTTAACTAAATACCCTGTCCCTCTTAAATTCATCAAGTTTAATCCTACATCTAACCTAAAAGCAAGCGAAAACGAAGATACCTGGGTTGAAAAAATAACCAATACTATTCCCAATTTACACATCAAAAGATATAGTCCTCCCGGTAAAGAAGTAGGTAGTTCCTGTGGCGAATTCACCAAACACTTTTATCACCAAGAA
Source organism: uncultured Bacilli bacterium (assembly GCA_947593275.1). Taxonomy (GTDB): domain Bacteria; phylum Bacillota_I; class Bacilli_A; order RF39; family UBA660; genus Caccenecus. The sequence goes on along the minus strand of CANQDN010000022.1, from coordinate 10,616 downwards.
ATCGAAACTAAAGAAGAACATCAAGAATTTATAATTTGGAAAAAAGAACATCAGGTCTAAATTTCTATTTATCTCATAAAATATATAAAGGAGATTTTAAAATGGATAAAACTGAAGATGTCGCAGTATACAAAACTCATGAATTAAAATTAGTAGATCGAAGAGAAATTGCTCTAACAGGCATTAAAAAAATCACCAGCTTTGATAGTGAAGAATTCTTATTAGAAAGCATTATGGGTCTTATCTTAATAAAAGGCTCTAATCTTGAAATAATGCGTCTAGACACCCATGATGGCAATGTTAAAATAAAAGGTAAAATAAATAGTTTTTCTTATCTTGATAATAATGATAAACCTAAAGAAGAAAGCTTACTATCTAAATTATTTAAATAATGTCTGTTAAAATTCAAATTATAGTCTTAATATTTTCTTATATATATGGTTTTATTTTTTATTATCTAAACAAAGTTAACTATCAAATAACCACCAAAGAAAAAATAATCTACCGTAGTATTACCACCATGCTTTTTATCTACAATATTGTTCTTATTTATCTTTTAATTTTATTTAAAATTAATAATGGTAACTTTCACCTTTATTTCTTTCTTCTAATGATTATAGGCTTTATAAATGCCTACCAAATGTCAAATAAACTAATTAAAGCCAAAAAAGTCCAAGATTTACTTGCTAAATTTAAAAAGAAGTGCTATATTAAAAAAAATAGAGGGTGATCTTATTAAAAGAAAAGTTACCAAAAAAGAAAAAAGACGTCTCACATTATTTGTTCTTATTTTTGTCTTTATAATTACCTTTATGTGTATAAACATCTTCCCTGACTGGTTAAAAATAATGTCTAACACTAAAGAAATAGCTCTTTTAGAAACCGACTACGAAGATTTATTAAATACGGAAAAATCCCTTAAAGCAGAAGTAGAAAAGCTCAAGAATCCGGAATATGTAGAGCGTTACGCTAAAGAAAAATTCTTATACACAAAACCAAATGAAATAATCATAAGAAAAACAGATTCAACTAAATGATCTGTTTTTTTAAATTAGCGTCTATCTTCAAAAAATTTTTCAATGCTAACTCCAAGTATTTGAGAAATATTATATAATACAGGAATACTTATTCCCAATACTTTACCAGTCTCTAACGAACCAATAAGCCCCGTTGAAACATTACACATCTGAGCAAGTTTAACCTGAGATATCCGTTTATCCGGATGATTAATATTATAAAGTCCCCGATAATATCTCACATTTGCTCCAATTATTTTAAAAATATCGCCTCTTGTTTCTTTTATATATAACATTTTAAATATCCTTTCTCCAATATTACCAATGCCATATATAATACATTTATATCCTATATAATTTTAACATATTTTTCTAATAGAAACAATCCCCAATTATATCAGTCAAAAAAAATATTTCAAAAAAGTAATTCAATTATATTAATTATGTGTTATAATAAAATTACTAAAAAGGGTGAAACAAATGACTAAAATAAATCCAACCATCCATAATAGAATAAAAAAAATAAATCACTATCTAATATTAGGTCTTATTTTTCTTTTAATAGCAATTAGTTCTTCAATTTTTTTAGTGTTTAAAAATATCTCATCAAAAGAAAAAACTTACTTAAATGATATCATTGAATTTAAAAGAAATACCCCAAATATTACTGCCTATTTAAAAGTTAATGATATCCCCAAAAGTTTTGCTAAATACTCTGATGAAGACTATGCTTTTTATATAATTAATGATGGTGATTATTATTATATTGCCTACCTAAATGACCCTCTTTATAAAAAATTAAATAATGACCAAATAAAAGATCACCCCAAAACGATAAGTGGTGTATCTGAAAAAATACCCGAAGAAGTAAAAGCTTTAGCCATAGAAACCTATAATGAAGAAATAAACCCCAATGATCCGATAAAAGATGATGAATTTACAAGCTTTTTTGGTGATGTCTATCTAAACACAAGCAAAACTAAACAAAAGCCAGCATTACTTGTTATCGCAACTAGTTCTATATCTTTTATATTAACCATAATTTTCTTAACTATCTTCTTAACTAAAAAAATCAAAATCAAAAAATCATTCCAAAAGATCTCTTTAGACGATCAAAAAAACATCGAACAAAACCTAGCCAACACTAAAGCCTTTAACTTTGATAAAGCAAGAATTACTTTCTGTGATAATTATCTAATAAGTTTTACAAAAGATATCGACATAATAAACTATAGTGATATTATCTGGCTTTATGAATATGAAGTTAAAAAAAACACCATTTCTATTAACATAATGCTTATAAATGGTAAAACTAAAACTATTGCTAAAATAGGTAAAAATATTTCTAATAAAGAAGAAATAATAAATGAAATAATTGAAATAATCACCGGAAAAAATGATGATATCCTAATAGGTTTTACTAAAGAAAATAATAAACAAGCCAAAAAAACTATTAAAGAATTTAAAAATAGTGCTAAATAAAGCATTATTTTTTTAATTCTTCATATATTTTACCATGAAAAAGTATATAAAAATAATTCCTATCATCTTTCTTCTTATTAGTGCTCTTTTTATAAACAAAGAAGTAAATGCTCTTCTTCCTTTAAGTGGCAAACTAATCGTAATAGATCCCGGTCATGGTGGCAAAGACCCAGGAACAACTAGCAATGATATTTATGAAAAAGATATCAATCTCGCCATTAGTAAATACTTAGAATTATTCTTAACTGAAGCCGGTGCCTCCGTTATTCTAACTCGTGATAGTGACTATGACTTAAGTTCCCCCAAAGCCACCTATCGCAAAAAAAGTGACTTTGATAACAGAATTAAACTCATAAACGAAAGCAAAGCTAATATGTATCTTTCCATCCATTTAAACTATTTAACTAACTCATCTTACTATGGCCCTCAAGTTTTCTATAATAGCCCCTCCAACCAAAAAATAGCCGAAGTAATCCAAGAAACTCTAAATAAAGCTTTAAACAATAATCGTGAAATTAAAAAAATCCCCTCTAAAACCTATATGTACGATAAATTAACTATCCCCGGTGTTTTAATAGAATGTGGCTTTTTATCCAATGAACAAGAAAAACTCAAACTAAATACCCCATCTTACCAACAAAAAATAGCCTCTCTTATTAAAGACGCTATAATAAATTATTACTAATACTCATATTCTTCTTTTTTATACTCTTTATCAGCCCTTTTACCCGTATAATAACTTAAGTTACCAATCTCTTTTAAAACCTTCACTACTTCCTTTTCATCACTATTTAAAGCCTTATCAATCAAATTAATTAAATTTCTCGCTCTTTCTATACTTAAATCATATAAATCATAAAAAGAATAATGATAATTTACTTTTCTATCCACCGGATAATACCATTTATTATGCTCTAAATTAAGCACTTTCTTATCAATTTTCTTAATATAATAACAAATAGATGTCAACTTAACACTTTTAATTAAATTAGTCTTATCTATAATCTTATACCCCAAAGCTTTAATACCATAGTGAGACTCCATAGCGTGCCGCATCAAAAACCGATAATTCTGATACCCTTTATTTACCGCGCCACTCGCATTAATTGCACAAAAAGTATTCATATATACATAATCAATCATCTTTTTAAGCTCTATACTCATATTTACATTAGGAAATATTTCTTTACTTAACTTAGCTCTTTTTATCGATTTCCTATTTCTTTCCTGATACATATCGGCATCTATCATATATTCAAAATAATTATGCATTCCCTTATATTTATACGTTTTCTTTTTCTTTCTATTATACTTTCCTGTTTTATAATAAATATAAGGATGAACTGTTGAATCTAAAACATAATGACAAATAGATCCATAAAGATATGCCAAAGCTTCCCCATTATTTTGTAAATTATTTTCTCTAATATATTTAATAATATTCGTAAAATACAAATTACTACTATGTTTATGAGCAATAACTCCTAATTTATCTCTACTAAAAAATAACATATCAAAACTATGCGTAAACATATAAAATATATCTTGCGAATCTTCTATTTTCTCTCTAACACTTAAATCTATAACTTTAAAAACATCTTTAGCAAATACATGATGCGTATAAGCTGCAGGCATAAAATTCCACCTCGTTCCCCTATTATAGCACAATTTAAAGAAAAATGCGACTCTTCACTAATTCTTCACAAAAAATTAACATATAAATCAACAAGTTTATATACAATATAATTGTTCTTTGTGGTATAATGTTATAATAGGTGAGGCCGATGGATAAGATATTTAAAACCATAGATGAACAAATTACCATTTTAAAAAATAAAAACCTCCAAATTGACGATGAAGAATACGCCAAAAATATTCTCCTCCGTGAAAATTACTTTTTTATTAATGGCTATCGTTATTTATTTATGAAATCCCTTGTTGATCGTACCTTTATAAATGGTGCTAATTTTCGAGAAATATATGCTTTATTCTATTTTGATCGGGAATTAAGAAATATCCTCTTTAAAAACATCTTAATTCTCGAAAACAATATTAAAAGTATTATTTCCTATGAATTATCTCGAAAATACGGATTTAAAGAAAAGAAATATTTAAACCCCAATAACTTCAACCGAGATTCTCATAAAACCCGTCAAGTAAATGATTTATTAAAAAAAATCAAAAGACAAATAACCATTAATGGTAAAGAGCACGCTGCAACAAGGCATTATCAAAGCAATTATGGCTATATTCCTCCTTGGATAGTAGTTAAAGTATTATCATTTGGAATAGTTGGTGAATTATATACTATTCTAAAACCCGAAGATCAAGAAAGTATTGCAAATATGTTTAATGTTGATGTTGCCTCTTTACTTGTCTATCTTCCAATCATCGCCAATTATCGTAATTTATGTGCCCATGAAGATATTTGCTACGAGCATAAAACTCAAAAAGAAATACCCGAAACAAAGTATCATAAATTATTAAATATTCCTAAAACTAATGGTAGTTACATTTATGGTATAAATGATCTATTTTCGCTTATAATTATGCTTAAGAGATTATTAAGTAAAGAAGATTTTCATAGTATGTTAAATGAAATATCTTATGAAATTGATTACTTATCCGGACGCCTTCATAGCATTAAAATAAACAAAGTATTAGATCGAATGGGATTTCCCCAAAATTATAAAGAAATAGTAAGGATGGATTAAAATGAAAGAAAAAAAATCAATAAAAGTAAGTAGTATTGTCTTAATTATAATAACCTTTTTTATAGGTATGATTTCCATGTATGGTATTGTCCGCTACTTTCCAATTGTAACTGAAACTACCAAAACTAAACTTGAAAAAGATGTCACTATAACCGAAAATGGTATCGCAGATGCTGTTGATAAATTATATGACGCTGTAGTAGTCGTTCACACTTACCGAAATGGTAATTCTTATGCTCAAGGTACAGGTTTTGTTTACAAAATTGATGATAAAACCGCTTACATATTAACTAATAATCACGTTATTAATAATGCTGATGAAGTTTATATTACCTTTACTGATGGCTCAAACGTTGAAACTAAAATTGTCGGAAGTGATGTCTATTCTGATATAGCTGTCTTATCTGTAGATGAAAGTGATGTAATAGCTATCGCGGAACTAGGTCATAGTGATGACTCTCGGGTTGGAGATACTGTATTTGCTATTGGTGCTCCAATTAATAATGCTTATTCTTGGACTGTAACAAGAGGTATTGTATCCGGTAAAAATCGTTTAGTAGAAGTAGAACTCCAAGAAGGTAATAATACCACTCCTATGGTCGTTAACACTGTTCAAACAGACGCTGCAATAAATGAAGGAAACTCTGGTGGCCCCCTAGCTAACTCTAATGGTGAAGTTATTGGTATCACATCTATAAAACTAGCTAGCGAAAAAATTGAAGGTATGGGCTTTGCTATTCCTATTGAAAATGCTTTAGATATAGCGGAACAATTAATTAAAGGTAAAACAATTGAAAGACCATCTCTAGGTATATATTCTGTAGATATAACTGAAGCTTATCAATATCGAGAATTCCGTAGTGTAGTTGCCGAAGCAAATGTTACAAGTGGTGTTTATATTACCGAAGTAATAGATAAAAGTAGTGCTGCTTTAGGAGGCATCAAAGCTAATGATATTATCACCAAAATAGATGGTGAAGATGTTCCAAATACAGCTTACTTAAAATATTACTTATATGAACATAAAGTTGGCGATACAATGACCATAACCCTAATTAGAAATGGTAAAGAACTTGAAATAAAAGTAAAATTAAGTGCTAATTAACTTGTTACTTTGTAGCAAGTTTTTTTACTTAATTGAGTATACTAAAAAAGAGGTTATAATATGAAAAAAATTCTTAAATTCCTTTTAATTATTCCTATTTTTTTAATTATTGTTGTATGCTTTAAGTTTAATATTCCTAAAAACTCTGATGATACTTGGGAAGAAGAAAAAATATCAGTAGGTGAGTCTCTTGCCTCCAACCTTACTTTAGAAGAAAAAATCGGCCAAATGCTTTTTATTTCTTATAGAAAACCCAACATAGATGAAGAACTAACCAATTTATTAACTACTTTAAAACCCGGAGGATTTATTTTCTTTTCAGAAAATTTTCAAGACTATGATTCTTCTCTAAATTTAATAAATAGTATCAAAAATAGTGCATCTATTCCCCTATTTTTAGGAATTGATGAAGAAGGCGGAAGAGTTGATCGCTTTAAAGATATTAAAAATTACACCTATGAAAAAATACCCGATATGTTATCAGTGGGTAACACTAACGATTATTCTTATGCCTACAATATAGGAACCCAAATAGGTACTTTATTAAATAATTTTAACTTAAACATGGATTTTGCTCCTGTCTTAGATATTTACTCTAACCCTAATAATACCGTAATTGGTAATCGTAGTTTTGGAAGTGACCCAAAAATTGTATCAAACATGGCTCTAAATTTAGCAAATGGTCTAAAAAGTACAAACATCATCCCTGTTTATAAACATTTCCCTGGTCATGGTGATACTACAACTGATTCTCATTATGCTCTACCAGTTATTTATAAAACAAAAGAAGAATTATTAAATTTTGAACTAAAACCATTTAAAGATGCAATAAAAAATGATGCTGACATGATTATGATTGGTCATTTAGCTCTACCGAATGTAACTAATGATAATACTCCAGCATCTTTATCTAAAGTTATTATAACAGATCTATTAAAAAATGAATTAGGCTATCAAAATTTAGTTATTACTGATGCCCTAAATATGAAAGCCATCACAGACAATTACTCTCCTAAAAGTGTTATAGAATTAGCAATAAATGCTGGTGTAAATCTTCTATTAATGCCCGAAAATCCGGAAAATACTATCACTACTATAAAAGAACTCTTAAATGAAAACAAAATAACCGAAGAACAAATAAATAATAGTGTTATAAAAATACTTAATTTAAAAGCTAAATATGGTCTTATTTAGCTTTTATTCTTTATCTAACTCTTGATCTAAAAAGTTATCATAATCATTCTCTTCGAGCCATTCTTCAGGTGAAATACCACTATTAATGGCATCCTCTATTTCTTCATCACTCATCCCCAAAGCTTTTCCAGTTTCATAAGTAAGTTTATTATCCCCCTCTTCTTTTTCATCATTTACTAAAAAATCAAATAATCCCATAATTACCTCCAACTAAATATATTATATCACAAAAAAACTGCCAAACGCAGTTTCTTAATTACATTTCTTTAATATTTTTAAATCCATATAACATTAGAGCTAAACTAACAACTCCTAATACCCCATAAAAAGCTATATCATCTAAAGTTTTAGGATTTTCTACATCATCAATCTTTTTATAAGTTGATGTTAAAATAGCTCCATCAACAATTGATTCATCTGTAGCCATTTCTCCTGATTCATCTTTAAAACCAACAAATTCATAACCATCTTTTTTAGCAGCATATTGATATAATTCTATTAATTTAGTATTATCAAATATTTTATGAACAGTACCATCAATAGTTACATTAATATAATAAATAGCTCTTATAGTAGTATCTACATAAATAGGTTCATCAAGACCCATATTTGCTCCTGTTTTTGTATTAATAAACTTAGCAAATTCTTTATCTTCATCATTAATTAAATCACTTACTTGTTTTCCATAAGATAAAGTTTTAAACTTATTTATTGTAATACCAGCATCAATATTTTTAAAAGAATTACCCGTATTAGCAATAGTTAATGTAATTTTATCTTCTGAACCTATAGCTTTTATAGTAATATTTGAATATAATTTCTCATTTAAATCTACAGCTTTTCCAGTCGCCATATTAATAAAAGTAAGATATTTATGATCTGCATTGTCTATAACTGCTTTTAGTGCACTCGCAAATTTTTGCTCTTTTAGTTCATTTAAAGATTGACCTGATTTCACTTGATAACTAAAATCAGCATTTGTAGATTCATCTACTACTCTTATTTTTATAGTTTCTGCAGCATTTACATTTAAAGTCATAAATACACAAATAAAACCTATAACAACTAAATATAATAAAGTATTCAAGTTTTTCATGTCTTTCTCTCCTTTCTACAAATATTTACAAAACTTTGATACGTTTTGTCTTACCAATATTAATCATATTGACATTTTTAGTATAATCTTATTTAAAAAAATTATACAATAAAAAAGAGCTATATTTCTATAACTCATTTAATTTATATTAATTATTTTTTTCGTATACAGCTTCGTATCCTTTAACATCTCCTGTAGAATATCCTTCATCATTATCATATCTAACTGTATATTCTCTCCATCCCACAAAATGGTAACCATCTTTAGCGGCTGGAGCGGTATATGACATACTTTTAACAGAATAACGAGCACCATCAAGTCTAGCATTAGTTTTAGCATTACTTGAATGAGCAGTAAATCCTGTACACATATTTAAATCACAACTAACTTCTGCCCACCAAATATGAAAATCATCATTTTTATCATAATAAGGATTATTAACTACTAGTTTACTTTCCTTACTAATAATTCCACCAGTACTTATGACAGTTCTATTAGACGCTAAAACATATTTTTCTTCTTGTTTAAAATAAAATTCTCTATCTCCAGGTAATTCTTCTTTTGGTTGTAATCTTTCCTCTAAACCAGCTAATTCTCTTTGTCTTCTTTCTTCCTCTTCTTTTTGGGCTTGCTCTTCGGCCTCTTTCTTTAGAGCTTCTTCTGCTTCTTGTTGAGCCTTTAAAGCTTCTTTTTGCGCTTGCTCTAAAGCATCCTTTTTAGCCTGTTCTTCAGCTTCTTTTGCTAATCTTTCTTGTTCTTGTCTTAAACATTCATTAATTTTATCCCAATCTTCAGAAGTAAGTTCCCGTTTATATCCTTCACTACTATCTTTTTTAGTCTCAGTCTTAGGAGTAGTTGTTTGTTTAACTTCCGTCGCTTTTGCTGCTGCCTTTTTAGCTTCTTCCTCTTTAATTCTATTAGCTTCATCTTCAGCTTTTTTCTTTGCTTCCTCTGCTTTTCTTGCTGCTTCTAAAGCCTCTTGTTTTGCTTTGGCTGCTGCTTCTTGATCTTTTAAAGCTTGAAGAGCTTCTTTATTAGCAGCTTCTACCTTATCTTTAGCTTCTTTTTCTACTTTTTTAGCTTCTTCTACTTCTTTTTGAGCTGCATCTATTTTAGCTTGAGCAACTTCTTTATCTTTATCTGTTTTAGCATTTTTTAATTCATCTTTAAGAGCATCTACTTTATTTTGAGCTTCAACAACTTTCTTTTGAGCAACTTCCTCTTTAGCTTTTGCTTCCTTAACTGTTGCCTCAGTTGTCTCTACTTTTTGATTAGCAGCCTCCTCTTCTTCTATAGCTTTATTCATCTCTTCATTAAGAGCCTTTACTTTGTTATCGGCTTCTAATACTTCTTGTTCTGCTTCTTCCACAGTTTTTTCTGCAAAAGTAAAAGTTTCCTTACTCTTTACTTCATTAGTATATGAATCATTATTCTTATTTGCTACAACATATGCACCTGCAGCAACTAATCCAGATGTTAACACTAATCCAGTTACAGTTTTAACTAATATTTTTTTCATAACATATAAACTCCTTTCATAAATATACATGTAAAAATATTTATATATATAATTATATGCTAAATATACCCTAAAAGTCAACTATAATCTCTATGCTTTACAGTTAGAAGATTTTACCAATTATAAATTGATTCTCACCTAAACTAAATATTATCCCTATTTTACGAGCATCTTTTCTTATTTTACCAATTAAAATATACATAAGGATACAATTATTCCATTAAAAAAAACTCCAATTGGAGTTAATATCCATATGGCAGGGGCGGAGAGAATCGAACTCCCATCAAAAGTTTTGGAGACTCCTATGCTACCATTATACCACGCCCCTACGTGATAAAAACATTATAGCATATCTTTTCGCATTTTTCTAGTATTTTCATATAATAAATTAGGTGATTATTAATGATTGTAAGTTATACCTCCAAAGAATTAGACCTTTTAGCCCGAATTATGCGTGCTGAAGCCCAAACTGAAGGTGAATTAGGCATGC
>CANQDN010000021.1 GCA_947593275.1 uncultured Bacilli bacterium | reverse complement strand
GTATCCAAGCAAATACATATTGTTCAATGGCTTATTGTGAAGCAGAGAATTGTAAGATGAATGGTAACACTAATGTTTGTACTGGATGTAAAGCTTATGAAGGTGATTCTGAAGTTTGGTCTGGAACATGTCGTTATCCAGCTGGTGAAGGTCCTGCAAACGGTGAATAATATCCAAAATAGGAGGTAAAGAATATGAAAGAGGCTTCAGGTGAGCTTAATTTGACTGTGATTGTTGTAGTTATAGTGGCACTTCTAGCCTTTTTTTTCTTTTCGATTATTTGGCCTAGAATAGACAGTAACTTTAAACAGAATACAAGTTGTGATATGGCAATATGTATATGTGAGAGTAAAGATAGTAATGGAAGATGTACTATTCCAGCTGGTGAAGTTATGGAATGTCATATTAAAGGGTCTGATAAAACGATTATGTGTCCTTGGAAAGGTTAATTAAAGAGGTGGAGTAATGAAGGAAGCAATAGGTGGAGTCTCATTATTTAATATTGTAATTGTGCTTGTACTTATTTTTACAGGCTATATTAGTTTATCTATTAACCATTCTAAAGCATATAATGTTAAGAATGAAATTTTAAATATTATTAAAAATCAAGGTGGAGTATGTGCCTATGATGGAGTAAATAACAATAATTTATGTTATAATTTTACAGATCAGATAACCGATTATTTTAATGAAATGAGTTATAGAGCTCGAGGTAATTGTGATGATGATGCGATTGGATATTCAAGAACAGGAGAAGTATTAGGTAGAGGAGCTAAAAATGCGGCGTTTTGTGTGAGTGCAGTTAGAGCGGAAACTAATTCGGAGCTTCCTAATGCTTTATATTATCAAGTTAAAATATTTTATAACTTAGATTTACCGGTTATAAATAGTTTATTTGAGTTTTCAATTACAGGAGAAACAGGAAGAATATATAAACCTAATGAATGCTTATATAATAGTTCTAGTTATTTTTGGTGTAAGGGGTTGGTTTAATGAGACAGTCAATTGGTGGAGCTTGGATAATGGGTTTAATGGTCTTTTTCATATTTTTATTCGCAGGTTACATTATTTTATCACTTAATTATGCGCGAGTTATAAAAGTTAAGAATGAAATGGTATCTATAATTGAAAAATATGAGGGGATAAATAGTTATTCAGTAGATTTATTAAATAGTTATTTAGTTTCGACGGGATATTCGGCGACTGGTATTTGCACTAGTACGACTGGTGAAGGTGTATATGGGGGAGATATTGCTAGTGGAAGGCTAGAAAAAGCAGCGAAGGGAATAAAATATAGTTATTGTGTTAAAAAATATAATGGAATTGGACTTACTAATTATTATCAAGTAACATTGTTTTATAAGTTTAATTTACCTGTTATAGGGAATGCATCAGGTTTTTCAGTAAAAGGAACAACTAATAGTTTTATTGCGCAAGATGATAGAGAGTATTGTACGGCGACTGATGGATCTTGTAGATAAATTTTTGGGAGGTATATATGAACGTTATAGTATCAAATAAATATCAAAATATGCTTGCAACTTTAGATATTGATGTAATTAAAAGTATTAATGGAGAATTTGAAGTTCAAGATTTAGTTAATCAGTTTACAAATTTTTATTTTAATAAAATGATTATAGATATTACAGCGATTAAAGGTTATCAAAATATTAAGAATATACAGGCTTTATCAGTTAATTTTGATATGAGTAAAGTTATTTTATTGTTGGATGATTCAGCGATGGTTAACAGTGGAGCTTATTTATCACAATTAGTATCTATGGGTATTTATAATTTTACAAGGAATATAAATGCTGTTAAATTTTTGATTGATAATCCTAATACATATAAAGATGTAGCTCAATATCATAATTTAAATGGTGATGATGATCGAAATAATCCCGTAGTATTTGATACTTTTGCAGGTTCTGGAAGTGGGGGAATGAGGATTGTAGGATTCATTAATGTAACAGAACATGCGGGAGCGACTTCTTTAGTTTATATGCTTAAAAAACATTTAGAGGTAGCTTATAGTGTTGTAGCGTTAGAGGTTGATGATGAAGATTTTAAATATTTTAATGATAAATCTTTAAAAAGTACACCGGCTTTAGATATAAGTTATCATATATCAAATAATCCGGATGCTGAAGTTATATTAATAGATCTTAATAATTCAAGACAAGAGAATTTATGTAATGATGTAATATATCTTATTGAGCCAGGACTTATTAAGCTTAATAAATTAATTAGAAGAGATAGAGATATATTTGAAAAGCTTAAAGATAAAAAGATTGTTTTAAATAAGAGTGTTTTAAATACAAAAGATATAAATGATTTTGAACATGAAACTAATAGTAAAGTATTTTATAATATACCTTATTTGGATGATAAGAAAGAGCATGAACAGATTTTGGATGACTTTTTGATTGCACTTGGTTTTTCAAGGCTTAATGGAAGTAATGGAAATAAAACTAAATTGTTTAATATTTTTAAATAACAGCCACATTTTGTGGTTTTTTTAGCATGCTAATGATATAATAATTAAAAGGAGGTAAAATGATGAAAAAAATAGTCTCTTTGATTGTTTTAACTCTAGCTTTAGGGGGGATTTTTTCTTTAACTTTATATACTTTAATGCATAAAGAGATAAAAAAGGAAGTAACTTCGAAGGTTAGTAAAAAGATAGAACTTGTTAATAGTAATATAAATAATAATGGGCTTATAGATATATATAATATTTATCTTAATAATGAAAAACATAAGTTAAAGTTTGATTATAGTATTAATATAGAGGATAATAAAGATATTGGGGTTCTTACGGGGTATATTGATGGTGAGAAGATATTTTTAGAGGATGTAATAGATAATTTAGAATATCAAAATATAGAAGAGTTATTTAAAGATGATATAGTAAAAAATTATGTTAATATAGATATGGATTCTTTAGAGATTATTAAAGATAAAGAAGATTATTTGTTAATTAAAGTAGGATCTTATTTGGGGAATATAAAAGAAAAGTATTATTTAATTAATAGTAAAGGAAAGTTATTAATTAATGGAATAGTAATAAGAGATGATAGTGTTAAATATCTAAGTAAAGATAAAGAAGAGTTAAATATTTTTTATGATTCTTTAGAACAAATAAGAGTAAAAAGAGAAGGAAAATATTTTTATATTTTAGAAGAGAGTAAACAAGAAGAAAGTAATTTAATAGATATTAATGAATATAAAGGGTATATTAAGAATGGGAAGTTTATTAAAGAATTAGTGCAGACTTATTCTAATATTAGAAAAATAGAAAATGCTTCTAACAATTAGGTGGGTTTTAACTTATTATTGTTAAAAAAGGGGTTTTATGTTACAATGTTGGTGGTGGTTACAATGTTTGTAGATGAATTAACAATTAAAGTTATCGCAGGTAAAGGGGGAGATGGATGTACCTCTTTTAGGCGGGAAAAATATGTAGCAATGGGTGGACCTGATGGTGGTAATGGGGGAAACGGTGCAAATATTATTTTTAGAGTTGATAAAGGACTTAAAACTTTAATTGATCTTAGATATATGAAAATAATTAAAGGAGATAAGGGGGAAAATGGTAAAGGATCTAATAGACAAGGGAAGAATGCTGAAGATATTATAATTAAAGTACCGGAAGGGACAACTATAACGGATGGAGATACAGGACTTGTTATTGCGGATTTAGTTCAGGATAATAAAGAAGTGATAGTTGCGCATGGAGGTAGAGGTGGCAGAGGTAATGCAGCCTTTAAGAGCCATAGTGATAATGCACCAAGAATTAGTGAACTTGGGGAACCTGGAGAAATGCGGATATTAAAAGTAGAACTTAAAATGATTGCGGATGTTGGATTAGTGGGACTTCCAAGTGTGGGGAAATCAACTATTTTAGCTACTATAAGTAGTGCAAGACCAAAGATTGCTAGCTATCATTTTACAACTTTAGCGCCTAATTTGGGAGTAGTTAAATTAAAAGATCAAAGAAGTTTTATAATGGCAGATTTACCTGGATTAATAGAGGGGGCTAGTGAAGGTGTTGGTTTGGGGCATAAATTTTTAAGACATGCTTTAAGAACTAAGATTATTTGTCATGTAATAGATATGGGAGCAGAAGAAGGAAGAAGTCCAATTGAGGATTATTTAGCTATAAGAAAAGAGATAGAGCAATATAGTGATAAATTAGCGCAAAAAAAAGAAGTTATAGTCGCTAATAAAATGGATTTAGATGGAGCAGAAAGTAATTTAAAAGAGTTTAAAAAGAAATTTCCGGATAAAGAGATAGTAATGGTTAGTTCAGTTACGAATGTTGGGTTTGATGAACTTATGAAGTTACTTGCGAATACTTTAGATGAAATAGAAAATAGTCCTTTATATAATGAAGAAGAATTAGAAAGTCATGTTATATATAAATTTAAGAATGAAAAACCTTTTACAATTACTAAAGATGGTGATGTATGGGTTTTAGAGGGAAAAGAGTTAGAGAAGTTATTTAAAATGACTAGGTTTGATGAAGATGAGGCAGTTGTACGGTTTGCAAGAAAATTAAAGGGAATGGGAGTTGAAGAAGAGTTAGAGAAATTGGGGGCAAAAAGAGGGGATGAAGTACAGATTTGTGGTTATATGTTTGAGTTTAAAGAATAAAAAAAAGAGACTATTTGAGATATTTAGGAGAGTTGGTTCTACCTAATAAATAGTCAGCGGATATATTGTATTTTTTAGAGATAGTGTAGAGAAAAGGGGTAGGAATTATTCTTTTTCTTTTTTCATAATCGGAAATAACCGATTGAGTAGTATTGAGGATACTTGCGAGTTTTTTTTGAGTTAGTTTGTTTTCTTTACGAAAATTCTTTAGTCTTTCACTGTATTTTTCGATATTTACTTCTTTTTTTAGATTGTTATAAAGTTTTTGATCGGTAAACTTAAAAATGTAGTCTAGAGAGACGTTAAAATAATTACATAAGGTTATTAAATGTTTGATAGGGATTATTAGGTCTTCTTTTTCGTAAGACTATATGTGCCACTATCTAGGTTAATTAGTTCACCGGTTTTCTTTTGACTTATTCCTATTCTATTTCTTAAATCTTCTAAACTTTTTCCATATATCATTAAAATCACCATTTGTATTATTCTTCATTAAATTTAAGAATAGAGCCTATCTTTATTTTTTGAGTACTATTTTTAGGCATTTCTAAGATACTAGTTTTTTTGATGGGGTAATTTACTTTAATAATGCGGTTTTTATCTAAGTTTTCATATTTATAAATTACCATATTATTTTCATCTAAACCAACAATATCAATATTTTCTTTCATGAAATAAGTATGAATGGAATTACATTTGGGGAAAAACATACCATAATCGATATTTTTAACTCCCATAAGACCGGTTAGACGCTTATGTAGAGTATTTGCAATAATGATGTTATACTTTTCTTTATTAGTTTTAAGATACATAATATCACCTATATAATTGTATCATAAGTTTAGAGAAAATATGATAGGAAAATAATTTTTTTAGATTAATTTTTGGGGATGATGATTATTTTATTTTTTTGGGGCTTAAAAATTGACTTTTCACTTAATTTATTATATCATTATTATGATAAGGGTGAAAGTTATGAAAAGAGATGGGCAAGCATTAGTAGAGTATATTTTAATAATTGCACTTATTAGTGTTATTGCTATCGCTTTGGTGAATTATTTTGGTGGTTATCTTAAAGATGCGATAACTAAGACTTCTTGTAGTTTAGTTGGAGAAGAATATGTTAAAGGAGATAAACCGGGGGAAGCTAAATGTGAAGAAGTTAAGAAAGAATAGCTTTTACTTTTAAAGGGGTAAAGAAATGAAAAGAAAGGGACAAGCACTTGTAGAATTTGTGATAATATTGCCTATTTTTTTACTGATGATGTTAGGTGTTTTTGATATAGGTAGAATTATTTATACAAAGATTGAATTAGAAGATAAAATGAGTGATGCTATAACTTTGTATAAAGAGGGAAATTCTAAAGAAAAAATTATAGAGAAATTAAAATTGGAAGATAATAAACTGGAAATAAAAGAAGATAGTGATTATCAAAATATTGAGATTCGACAAGAGATTGAGATTATTACCCCAGGTTTAAATTGGATTTTTGATAGTCCTTATGAGGTTTTAGTTAAGAGGAGTATTTTAAATGAATCATAGGGGACAGACTTTAGTTTTTTTTATAATTATTATTCCTTTTATTTTAGGATGTATGGCATTTGTTGTAGATATGGGAGTAGTAACTTATAAAAAGGTGCATTTAAAAGAGACTATTAAAACTGTAATAGAGGATAGTTATCAAAAGAAAAGTAAGGAAGAGATAGAAAGTCTTTTAAAGAAAAATGAGATAGATAGTAATAATTTTAAGATAGATATATATGAAGATAGAATTAGAATTGAAGGATATGATGAAATATCAAGTATATTTGGGGCAATAATTGGGATAAAAGAATATAAATTAAAAGTTGATATTACAGGATATATGGAAAATAATAAAGTATATTTTAGATAAAAAGTGGGTGAATTAAAATGAATAGTAAAGGTATGAGTATTTGTATAACATCGGCGAAGGGTGGAGTTGGAAAGACAACGATGAGTATCAATTTAGCGGGTTTATATGAGATATTACAAAAGAAAGTACTTATAATTGATTTTGACTTATCTGGGGGTGGGATTGCAACAGCTTTAAATGTTGAGGCATTAAAAAATGTATATAATTTAGTTGATGATTATAATAATAATCGATATAAAGAATTTAAGAATTATGTAGTTCGTTATGATGATTATATTGATGTTTTAGCGGCTCCAAAAGATCCTAGACAAGCGAGTAAGATTGATCCTAAATATATTGAACTAATATTAGATAAAGCTTTATATAATTATGATGTTGTTTTAATTGATTCGACCCATGTTTTGAATGATTTTAGTATATTTACAATGGATTTAGTAGATAAGATATTGTTTATGATTACGAATGATCCTTTAGATTTAAAGAATATGAGAAGTATGATTAGTATCTTAAAAGATGTTAATTTTAATAATTATAAAATAATTTTAAATGAGAGTATTAATCCTTTTAAAAAGTATTTTAGTTTATATGATATTAAAAATATTATTAATTCTAATGTAGATTATGTAATATCTAAAGATTTTTATATTAAGAATATTGATAATATATTGATGTCAGGGAAGATTATTACCCTTGATAGTAAAGCTCCAAGTATTTTTCCGAGAGATTATACAACGATGATGCAGTTAATAACGGATATATATAACGAGGAGGAAGGATCATGAAGTCAAGTTTAAGAGATGCTTTTGATATTAAGTTTAAAAATAAAGAGTATAATAATTTAAATGATTATGAGATATTTAAAGATAAGAAGTTACTTGATAAGTTAAGAACACAGATAGTAGAGAATTTGATTGATAATGAGATGCCTCAGGATGTTTCCTTAAATGAATGGATAAATGAAGAGATAGATAGAACTATTGAGGGTTATGATTTATCAAATTTAGAAAGAGCGCATTTATTTAATTTAATTGATAATGAAATAAATGGATATGGACCAATTACAGAGTTATTAAATAGTGATAATATTACAGAAATAATGGTTAACGCTCCGGATGAGATTTATATTGAAATAGATGGAGTATTAATCAAAGATGAAAGTGTATCGTTTATTAATGATGAACATATTATTAGGACAGTACAAAGGCTTATTGAACCACTTGGAAGAACGATTGATGCTTCAAATCCGATGGTTGATTCAAGACTTTCAGATGGATCAAGAATTAATGCAGTAATACCACCTTTATCGACTAAGGGACCGGTGGTAACGATTCGAAAGTTTAAAGAATCAATGACTAATATAGATGAATTAATTAGAATTGGAACACTTACTCCTTATATGGCAAGATTTTTAGAGGCTGCAGTTAGAGGTAAGTGCAATATGATTATATGTGGGGGAACTGGCAGTGGTAAAACAACATTACTTAATATAGTAAGTGGTTTTATTAGAGATAATGAAAGAATTATAACGATTGAAGATGCGGCAGAGTTAAGACTTAATCAGAAACATGTAATTTCTTTGGAAACAAGAATAACTAATTATGAAGATAAGGGAGAAGTTACAATTAGAGATTTAGTTATTAATTCTCTTAGAATGCGGCCTGATCGAATAATAGTGGGAGAAGTAAGAGGAAAAGAAGCGTTTGATATGCTTCAAGCGATGAATACGGGACATGATGGATCTCTTACAACAATGCATGCGAATTCACCAATAGATGCATTAAATAGACTAGAAACAATGGTTTTAATGGGAGGATTAGAAATTCCAATTAAAGCAGTTAGAGAGTATATAGTAAATGCGATTGATTTAATTGTTAACATTGAAAGAATGAGTGATGGAAGAAGAAAAGTTACGAGTATTTCAGAGTTAGAAGATTATGATGGTGAAGAAATTAAGTTAAAAGAAATATTTGCGTTTAAACAAAAAGGTTTAACTGAAAAAGGGGAAGTTGATGGGGAATTTATTCTATATGAAGGAGTTCCGAAAGTATATAAAAAGATTAAAGCTCGAGGGGTAGATAGTATTGAAGATATATTTTATCCTGATGGAGTAAAAAAAGAGGGAGAAAATCCCGAAGAAAAGAAATTAAGTGTGGGTCCAAGTATTTTATATTATAAAGGCAAATATGATGGTATTGGACCTAAATAGGTGATAAGAATGGTCGGAGTAAGAATATTACAAATATTAGTTATAATTATTATTTTAGGAGTAATAGTTTATTTACTTCGACTTTCTCGTGCACTTAAATATGAAAAAAGATTAGCCAGATTTGCCGTTTCAGGGGTAGAGGAAAAGGAAGTTGCTATTCTAGATAAATTGGGTTATTATATAGGTTTATTAAATAGACGTTTGACGAAAGTGTTAAAAAAATCAGTAGTATTAAATAAATATGGAGAAAGATATAATAAATATATATCTTATGAAAATAGAAATAAAAAGACTGGTTTGGATTATGTTTCGGGGAAGTTTTTATTGAGCTTACTAGTAATAGCACTTCTTTTAATTAGTGTGTTATTTAATAAGATAAAATTTGATTTAATGGTTTTCTTAATAGTTTTTTTGGTAAGTTTTTTTATACCGGATATATTTTTAAGTATAGAGTATAAGAAGAAAAGAAAAAAAGTTGAAGAAGATCTATTAAAGGCGATAATAATAATGAATAATGCTTTTCAAAGTGGAAGAAATATCATGCAAGCAATATTGGTAGTTAAAAATGAACTTGATGGGCCGATTCAGGATGAGTTTAAAAAGATTTATTTAGATATGACTTATGGGCTTAGTTTAGAGGTTGTTTTTAATAGGTTTTATGAAAGAGTTAAGTTAGAGGAAGCAAAATATATTACATCTTCGCTTAGTTTACTTAATAAAACAGGAGGAGATATTGTAAAAGTATTTTCTTTAATTGAAAGAACATTTTTAGATAAAAAGAATCTTAAAAATGAGCTTCTTAGTTTAACTAGTTCAAGTCAGTTTGTGTTTAAGCTTTTGCTTTTTTTACCATTGGTGTTTATTTTGGTAATATTTGTTTTAAATCCCAGTTATTTTGCACCATTATTTACGAGTTTTTTAGGGATAATTATTCTAATATTAACATCTTTACTTTATATCCTCTATATATTAGTAGTTAAAAAAGTATTGGAGGTAGAGATATGAAAACGGGTTTAATTTATAAGATATATCCTAAGAAAACTATAGAAAAGATAGATGATAAGATTAAAATGTTGGGGGTTAATGGAGATTTTACAGTTAGAACGTTTTTAATTAATAGATTAATACTTACAGCTTTAGTTTTTGGGTTATGTTTATTTTTAAAGTATGGCTATATTTTAGCGCCTTTTATAGCTTTAGCGTTCTATATTTTATTTGAGTATTTAGTTTTAGATTATTATATTAAAAAAAGAGGGAAAAAGCTTGAAAGAGAGGCGTTATTCTTTTTTGAAGTATTAACTCTTACTTTAGAGGGTGGAAGAAGTCTTAGACATGCGATTAGTTTAACAGTAGATAATATAGAAAGTGAAATATCTTTAGAGTTTAAAAAGATGTTAGATGAAGTTAGTTTAGGAAAGAGTTTAAATGAAGGTTTGGAATCAATGAAGAAGAGGATTCCTAGTGATACAATAAATAATGCGATACTTAATATGATAGAAGCTAATACTTATGGGAATAGATTAATAGATGTTATGTATAATCAAATAGAGTTTTTAAGAAATAAACAGATGCTTAATGTTAAAGCGCTTATTGCTAAGTTACCTACTAAAATAAGTGTTATAAGTGTTATATTTTTTATACCTATTATGCTTTTAATAATATTAGGACCTATTTTAGTTAAGTTTATTATGAAGTAATGTTTTTTAAAAGGGTATTTAAGTTTTTAAGAGTTAAAGGATCTATAAAGTGTTCTATTTTTTCGACTTGTTCTAGTTTAAAGTTTTCTTTATTTAGAATAGTTAGAAAATTGGTGAGTATTTCATGACGATAATATAAGTATTTGCCGATTTTTAAGCCTTCTTTGGTGAGTTTAAGAGTAGGACTTTTAGTTGCAATATTGTTATTAATAAGTTTAGAAATCATCTTACTACAGGATGATTTTTTGATGTGTAATAATTTACTTAAATGAGTAATAGTTACAGGTTCATTTAGTAAAGATTTACGATAAAGCATTTCAATATAATCTTCCATTACATAAGTGATTTTCTTTTGATGAAGGTAAGTAGTTAAAGTATAAAATTCATTATTCATATAACATGATCCTTTTTTTAGCATATATTAAAGTAGTTGTTAGTTTAGGGAAACTTTTATTAATAGCTATTTAATTATATTAAAGGAGTAAATAAAATATGATTAGTTTAGATAAAATTAAGTTAAATGAAGAAGTTAAGATTTTAAAAGTTGGGGGAGATGAGGGAATTAAGAGAAGATTCTTAGATTTGGGGTTTATTCCTGGAGAAGTAACAAAATGTGTTCTTATTAGTCCTTTTAAAGATCCTAAAGCGTATAAAATAAATGATAATGTGATTGCGATAAGAGGGAAAGATGCTAAAAATATTGAGGTAAGTTATGAGAGAGATTAAGATTTTACTCATTGGAACACCTAATGTGGGGAAATCGTCTATTTATAACTTTCTTACGCATAATCATGAACATACTGGGAATTGGGCAGGGAAGACGGTAGATTTTACAAGAGGAGAGTTAGTAGAAAATGATGTTAGATATGTTTTTTATGATTTACCGGGAACTTATTCAATTATTTCTAAATCGAAAGAAGAAATGGTTGCGACTGATTTTATTATGGAGGAAGAGTTTGATGTTGCAGTGGTTGTTTGTGATGCGACAAGTTTAGATAAAGGAATAAATTTAGTTACACAGGTGGAAGAAATATGTAAGAAAGTGGTTGTTTGTGTTAATTTAATTGATGAAGCTTTAAAAAAGGGAATAGATATTGATTTTTTAAGATTAGAAAGTAATTTAAATTGTCCGGTTGTGCCTGTTAGTGCTAAAAAGAAAATGGGGTTTAAAGAGTTATTAAAGGCGATAAGAGAGGTTAAAGAAAAAGATTATTTAGAAATTAATTATGGGATTTTAGAAAAAGAAATAGAATTGGTGGAAGAAGAAATTGAGGATTTTAAGGGGAATAAAAGGTGGCTTAGTTTAAGAGTATTAGAAAATAATGAGCATTATATTAAGATGTATCAGAAAAAAGGGGTATTAAAACTTGGGGATAAAACTAAAGAAGCAAGAGAGATGCTAGAGAATGTAGATGTATCTTTGGAGATTGTTTTAAAAATAATGAAATTAGTTAAGATGAGACTTAAAAATGTAGTTAAAAGAAAAGATAGAGAAGAATTAAAAGAAAGAAGAATAGACCGAATATTAACAAGTAAAATATGGGGTATTCCTATTATGATGGGTTTACTTTTTGGGCTTTTTTATCTTACAATTGTAGGAGCTAATTATCCTTCTAGTTTACTTTTTGATTTTTTTCAGAGTTTAGAAGAGGGAATGTTTAAATTTTTGAATTTTATTCATGTGCCGGATATTTTATCTTCTTTACTTGTTAATGGGATATATAAAACTTTATATTGGGTAATATCAGTTATGATGCCTCCAATGTTGATATTTTTTCCTTTATTTAGTTTTTTAGAAGATCTAGGAGTACTTCCTCGAATTGCATTTAATATCGATAGAGCTTTTAGTAAATGTAATGCTTGTGGGAAACAGGGACTTACGATGTGTATGGGGATTGGTTGTAATGCAGTTGGGGTTACAGGAGCACGGATAATTGATTCTAAAAGAGAAAGATTAATAGCAATACTTACGAATGTTTTTATTCCTTGTAATGGAAAATTTCCGACTTTAATTGCAATAATTACGATGTTTATGGTCAGATTAAGTGGGGTTTATGGGAGTCTTTTTTGTGCTTTTTTACTTACGTTATTTATATTTTTAGGAATTATGGTAACATTTGGGGTTAGTTTTATTCTTTCTAAAACATTATTAAAGGGTGAAGCATCAAGTTTTACTTTGGAATTACCTCCTTATAGAGTGCCTAAAATAATTGAAACTTTAGTTTATAGTGTTAAAAATCGGGCTATATATGTTTTGATGAGGGCTGTTAAAGTGGCAATACCGGCGGGAGCTTTAATTTGGTTAATTGCGAATATTCGAATAAATGGAATAGTATTATTGGATTATTTGGTGCATTTTTTGAATCCTTTGGGAGTTATGTTGGGATTAGATGGAATTATTATTTTGGCTTTGATGTTGGGATTTCCAGCGAATGAGATTGTAATTCCGGCGATGCTTATGAGTTATTTACATACAGCTTCTTTAACGCAGTTTGTTAATTTAGGGGAGTTAAAAACTATTTTACTTATGAATGGTTGGACTTTAAAAACAGCGGTTTCATTTATAATACTGATGATGTTTCATTATCCCTGTTCGACAACACTTCTTACAATAAAGAAAGAAACTGGTAGTAATTTTTATACTTTAGTTGCGTTTATTTTACCACTGGTGGTGGGGATTATATTCTGTTTAATTATTAATTTTATTTTTTAAATTAAAAAGAGCTATATCAAAAAGATATGAACTAGTCAATAAAAAGTAGACACAAAAAGAGAATTTATAAGAATCCCAATTCGGTTCTATACTGGATTGGGGT
>CANQDN010000020.1 GCA_947593275.1 uncultured Bacilli bacterium | reverse complement strand
ATTCCTTCAGACTTATCAGCTTGATCACTAGTTATATTAAAACTTGGGGTTGGATCATATTCATATGGATTACTGCACATTTCTTTTCCATTATCTAATTTACTACACATTATTGCTTTTGATGATGTATTTACTGTTAAGCTCCCTAATGCTGTTCCTACTATTTTTGTTTTTGCTTTTACTTCTGATGGTAAAGTAACTTCATTTTCTACAATACTACCTGTATCTTTTGGATCACATATATTTTTACTTGTTTCACAATAAGTCATACTTGTTGCACTTCCTGTTATTGTACCAGTTACTGAACCTCCACTATAAGCAAACTTAATCTCAGGTGTTTGTACATTTTCTATATTTGTACCCGCTGTAACATTTATTACTGACCTATATACTTTATTTGCTCCTTGTTCTTTTGTTGTATCATAATCTATCCACTCTTTTAAATGATATTTTTTTGATTCATTTTTACCTATTACTCCACTATATAATAAATGTGAGGCATACGCTCCATCTATTGTTCCATTACTTTTAGTATTAGCACTTAATTTTGATATTAAATTATCCATTGTATCACTGGATAATGCTACTTTTATATAATCCGCTCCTAAAGTATTTGCATTTTGATTCAAACTCTCTAGTGATATATTATAACTGGTATCTTCATCACAATTATTTTTAATTGTAAAATCATAAGACTCTCCACTTAATCCTTCTACATCACTTACTGGATAAACTCCAGTTAAATCTAAAGCTGCACTTTCTTCTTCTATTGTTATACTTAAACATCCTGAATTAAAAGTATTGGCTAAACTTTGTTTCCCACCAGTTGATAAATATGAGAATGTAATCCCAGACAAAAAGACTATTCCAAGAATTACTCCTCCAACTATTAATATAATACTACTTTTCTTCATAGTATACCTCTTACTATAGAGGATTTAAAGTTATTGGTTGCTCTTAATTCCACTTGGGTATCTAAACTATATAACCCCCCCCCAGCAGCATTTAAAGCAACTGAAGAGAAGGCTTTT
The DNA here is from genome assembly GCA_947593275.1 of uncultured Bacilli bacterium. Classification (GTDB taxonomy): domain Bacteria; phylum Bacillota_I; class Bacilli_A; order RF39; family UBA660; genus Caccenecus. Next base: position 12,636 of record CANQDN010000020.1, on the reverse strand, counting down.
AATCTAACAATTCTATTCATTTATATCCTTCCTTCTATTATATTTTTATATTATCACAAATATTTACTTTAGTCTATAAATTAAACTGAAAAAAATATCAAAAAATGATATTTCTTTCTAAACAATATTGTAATAGTTCTAAATACACGACCTAAAACATCAATATTATATATTCTAAAGCTTTTAGCTTTATGGACTAATCTTGTTTCCTAATTCTTACAATAAATATAAATATATATATTATTCTGAGTGCTAAAAGGAAATTGGACGAAACGCATTGTCGTTATTCACGTTGTTGTTGTTGAGGTTACCATCATTGTTCACGTTGAACACGTTAGCATTCGAACCATTGAAGTTGTTCGGAGATAAAAACATCCTTATAGATTAACCCATTTATATTTTAACATGAATATTTTACTTTTAATATATTATATTTTTTATTACTAATCTATCTAGTTAAACTTTTATTATCTTTAATATAATTATCAAATATATCTATTAAATCATCAGTATTAAACTTAACTTCTATATTATCCCCTATTAAATTATAATATTTTAATATATCTAATAGATCTATATTATTATTTATATTTACTATAAAAGGTATATTAAAAGGTTTAATAAGATTACTATTCTTATCTAAAAAACAATCACTAACTAAATATGTCTCTTGAGTATTATCATGAAAATAATCAAAAGTATACATTGGCTCTATAATAATATTATTATTAGATATATGAATATTTTTAAAAACATTCCTATAACTAACTAAAAAATTAAATAAATAATCTCTATTAAATACTTCTTCTAATTTTAAACTATCCCCTTTAAACTGATTTAACTCTAAATATCTTTCTAAATTAATTGAATTACTCTCTATTTCAATCTTATTAAAACTACTATAAACTACTTCTCCAATCTTATTATATAATCTAAAACCAATGTTATCCTTCTCATCTTTTATGATACTTAAACTAAAATTAGGTATATAATCTTTAATAATTAACTTATCCCCAAAATAAAGCTTAGTTTCTTTATAATTAGAATCATTAATAATATTATAATCTTTACCTAAACTCTCCCAAAATTCTTTAGTATTAATATTATCTATATTACTAAAACTTTCTATTGCAATTAAATTAAAGAAATCATCTCTTTCTATCTTTCCCCAATAATTAGTAAGATCTTCTTTAAAAGGCTTTACTTCCCCTTCTAAATACACAAAACCATTAATATCTTTAAAAGGTTCAATCATCTTTTTAAAACTATTACTAGTAATTAAATCTCGAGCACCCCTCTTACTTAATTCTTGATTATATTTATCTAAATAACTATATAAAGAATCTATATTCCCTAAAGTCTTAATATAATCTTTAAAAGGAGCATATATATCTTTAGAATTAATATCAATTTTATTTAAAGCATACTTAAATAATTCATCCCGAAAATCATTTAAATCTTGAATATTTTTCTTATCTAAAAATATCCCACTAATATTATAAGTATTTAACCAATCTATAATATAATCTATATTTATATCCGGATATTCTTTCTTTAATAATTCTTTAAAATAATCTGCCCCTTTATGATTATAATCCCCAAAACTATAATTAGTAAGAGTAAGTAAATAGTCTATTATTCTTGCTTCAAAACTATAACTATATTCCATATTCTGTAAATAACCTACATATTTATTGGTAAAAGCTTCAGTTAAAAAAACATCTTTAGAAACATTAGTATAAATTACTCCATCTTTCTCTAAATAAAGATTATTCACGGCATGCCATAATTCATGATATAAAAGCCCACTTTCATAACCCAACTTATAATCTACTGTATTACTAGGGGATATATAAACCCCAAAAGAATTATTCTGATATTTATAATTATACGCATCTTCCCATAAACCATTTACTCTTAAAGTCTTTATATTATGATAAAATACTCTTAGATCTACTTCTTTATCTAAATTAACCATTAAATCTAATATATTATTTAAAATAATTTTAACATAACTACTTAAATTAGGATTATCTTCTATAGCCTTCTTAACTTCTTCTTTTTTAGGATTTAAACTCCCCAATAAAGAATCTAAAGCTTTACTATCTTTAATACTTACTACTACTTCTTTATTTTCGCTTATACTTACCCCTTCATTAGTAACTTCTATATTGCTCTTTGCCATAACTCCTGGGATAGAATTTAAAGCTACAACCACACTTAAAAGACCCGAAGCTATCCGAACCTTTTCTTTATAAAAATAATCTCTTATATCATAACAATTAAAGTAATTATAATTATTATAAATATTATGTAAATAAGTAAAATCTTCTAAACTAGGATAATCATATTCTCCATTTTTATCTATTTCTAAAAAAGTTTTCCGTTTTTTCCCATCAATAAATATTCTAAATTTCTTATTATTATAATTAATTATAAAAAGCTTTTGCATTATTCCTCCTAGAATTATTTTACTATTTCTGTTTTAACCCAATAATACCCCTTACTATTCTTTTTAAAAGTATGTTTATATTCCGTAAAATGTTCTTTATTTTCTTTTAAATATTCTTTAAAATCATCTTCATAAGATAAATCTACTTTATATCCATTATGATAATCCTTTAATTTTTCTTCAAAATAATCATAATAAGCTACATATTCATATATAACTAAATCTTTCTCTGTTGCCTTATAACTATCCATATAACTTACTGTTACATCTCCCGTTGCTCCTCCCCCAATACTTAAAAAATACTCATCTTGATAAACATATCCTAAAATAGCATTATAAATATCATCTATAGACTTAGTCTCACTTATATTACTTATCTTTTTATTATAATACTCTTCCATTTTATCTTTAATAAAACTTAAAGGAAAATAATATCTATCTACATAATCTTGCTCATAATAAAACTCTTCGCCATTTTTAAGTGGAACTTTCTTATTCATATCAAAAGAACAATTATTATTATCCCAACATACTGCTTCATTACTTAAAACTTTAGAAATTAAATACTTCTCTTTAATATTATCTATACTACTCTTTTCTTTATCATATAACTTATATTCCATAATACTTGGAACATAACTTAAATACTTAGTTAATTCTTCTTCACTTAAAGTTACTTCTTTATTTCCCGTAATTAAAATAACCCCAACCAGAATCACCAAAACTAACCCACTAACTATTAAAACAATCTTTTTAGGTTTCTTCATCTTCTACTACCTCTATTAAAAGTAAATCAAATTATTTAAAAATTTGCAACTATTTAACCTTAATTTACACTCTAATTTACGAAAAAAAAGAACTATTTAACTAATCCCAAATAATAGTTCTTTTTCCCTTTTTTAATAATCATCACTTTATTATCAACTGTATCTTTATCTGTAACCATATATTCTAAGTCCATTATCTTCTTATTATTTAAACTTATTGCCCCTGCATTTATAAACTCTCTTGCTTCTCTTTTACTTGAACATATCCCAAAATTAACCACAAAATCAACAACATTTTGCTCTAACTTAATAAGAATAGTTTGTACTCCCTTTAAAGAATTAATAATATCTTCACTAGAAAGTTCTTTCACTTTCTCACTAAATAAACATTCACTAATCTTTAAAGCTTTCTCATATTCTTCATGTCCATGCAAGAAAGTAATTACTTCTTCTGCTAACTTTTTATGGGCAGTTCTCTTTTCAGGTGCTTCTTTATGAACTTTTTCTAACTCTTCTATTTCTTCTTTAGTTAAAAACGTTAACTTCTTTAAATAATCAATAACCATTTCATCTTCTACATTAATAAAGAATTGATATAACTCATAACTAGATGTCTTATTAATATCTAACCATATAGCTTTTCCTTCACTCTTTCCAAACTTAGTTCCATCTTTCTTAGTTATTAAAGGCATCGTAAAACCATAAGCTTCTTTACCTGTTTTCTTTCTAATTAAATCAATCCCGGCAGTAATATTTCCCCACTGATCTTGACCCGCAACTTGCATAACACAATTCTTATTTTGATATAACCATAAAAAATCTAAAGATTGCATAATCATATAAGAAAACTCTGTATAAGTAATCCCGGCTTCAATTCTTCTTCTAATAATATCTTTATCAAGCATATAATTAATACTAAAATATTTCCCATAATCTCTTAAAAAGTCAATAAAATTAATATCTTTACTCCAATCATAATTATTTACTATTTGAAATCCAAATAACTTCTTAACTTGCTTAGTTAAAGCTTCTACATTATGATCTACTTCTTCTTTAGTTATCATTGCTCTTTCCGCTGTTGGCTTCGGATCTCCAATTAACCCTGTTGCGCCCCCAATTAAAAGAATCGGATGATGTCCCGCCTTCTTTAATCTCGCTGCCATTAAAAATGATGAAAAATGACCAATATGTAAAGAATCTCCCGTTGGATCAGTCCCAATATAAAATGTTAGACCACCCTTATTAAGTAATTCTTCTATCTCTGGGTTAGATATATCTTTAATTAACCCTCTCCATTTTAATTCTTCAAATAAAGTCATATTAGACCTCCACAAAATTTCCGTTTTTCATTATAACAATTTTTTCCCCATTTTGCAATACTGCCTTAACTTCTAAATCTCTTGTTCCAATAAAGAAATCAACATGCACGCGGGATTGATTAAGTCCTTTATTTAATAATTCTTCTTTGGGCATTGTAAAACCATCTTTAATACATTCTAAAAAACTCTGTCCAATCGCTAAATGACAAGAAGCATTCTCATCATATAAAGTATTCTTAAAAACTACATTAGTAAGACTAATTGGTGAATCATAATCTACTAGTGCTACTTCTCCCAAATAATGCGACCCATCATCCGTATTTATTATATCTTTTAAAACATCTTTCCCCTTAACTGCATCATATTCTACTATTTTACCATCTTTAAACTCCAAATAAAAGTCTTCAATAACTTCATTATTATGAATTAATATTTTAGATGAATAAACTCTTCCATTTACTCTAACCCTAGAAGGTGATGTAAAAACCTCTTCCGTTGGCATATTAACAATATTTTTAGTATCTGCACTCTCAAATATATAATCTTTTGGTAATCCAATCTCTAAATTAGTCCCTAAACTATTATGATATATTAACTTATCAATCTTAAGACTATTTAAATATTCAGCCCGTCTTTTTAATCTAGCCATCTTTTTATTCCACATATCTATTGGATCATCTTCATTTATTAAACAAATCTTAAACACTAACTCCCAAAGTTCTTCAACACTCATATTTAAACTCTTAGCCCAATATTCATTCGGAACACAAGATATATTCCACTTAATTAACCCTTTAAGTTGATATTCTTTATATTCTTCAATGGATTTTATTTGATAATGATTAATCTTCGCCAAAAGCTCTTTATCTACTTCTTTAAATATTTCTGGTAAAGGTGAACTTAAACTAAGAAAAGCATAATTTAACTTAGCCATCCGATTATATTTCGTTCTATCAATTAAAGGACTTTTTATTATCTCTTCATAAGGTTTAGATAAATATAATTCCTTTTGTTTTAAAGGATAATTAATTAATGTCTCAACATCTACTATTCCCATATTTTTCGCTTCTAAAGTTAATAAATTTACAAAATCTTCCGTAAAATTAGTTGAAATAATAAATAGTTTATCATTCTTTTTTAATCTAAGACAACCCTCAATCAAAAACTTTGCATACTTTCTTTTTCTATCCATTCTAAATCTCCTTTCTAACTTTAAAAGGTTCATTCTTATGAACCTTTATTAATTAACGATAATAAGTATCTGTTATCTCATAACTGCGATATGAACTAGATCTGGACGCTAAATCATTAACACAATCACTCAAGTCTGTATACTCTATATCAAAATATAATGGTGTAAAATATATATACCAACTACTACTTTTATTTGGATAAAAAGGTTGAGCATTAATAACATTATTTAAACCACTAATTCTTAAATTAACATTGAAATACCAATAATTACCTGTAGTTCTATTAGTTGTAACAATTGGAGTCATATTATAAGATTTTAAAGAAGTAGCTCTTAAATTTGTTCCACTTTTAGGATCTATCCCCTCACTTGCCGATTCCACCATATTTAAAGTATTTCCACTTTTAGTTTGTAAATATCTATAAGCACTATTATATTCTGCTAAAGTACTTAAATTCCCATAACTAACAATCTTTCTAAACTTAGCTCTAGTTTTATATAACTCTAAAGTATAATTAACATTTAAAGAAGTCTTATTATTTTCCGGTCTAGCTATATAACTAGTAGAATATACTCTTTCAGTATTTATTTTACAATAAGTATTATATTTAACTTGATCTTTTTCCCAATGCGCATATAAAGTCGTATCTTGATAAATTCTTGTTCTAAAATCGAATTCATCTCCCCATTTATCAAACCAACCGAGGAATGTATAACCACTCTTAGATGGATCTCTTGGTTCTGTTGCTCTATTTCCCTCTAAAATAGTCTCCGATTTTATAGTTCCTCCTCCATTTGTATTAAAAGAAACTGTATAGTATTTTTGGGAATTGCAACTACCATCATCTTCCCACTCCGCAACTAAAGTTAAATTACTATAAACTGGTTTATCAAAATTATAAACTGCCCCATTTAAAGAACCTACATGCCACGCAACAAATCTCTTGCAATCCATTGTTGGTTTACTTGGTCTTGTCGCATAATTTCCTTCTAAAACTCTTTCACTAGGTACAAAAGTACCCCCATTAGTATTATATTCTACTAAATATTCTTCTATCTTTTTACAACTTCCATCATCCTGCCATTTAGCTTCCAATACAATATCTCCTAAAACTGGTTTATTAAAGTCATACTTAACACCATTTAAATACCAACCTAAAAATTTATAACACTTTTTAGTAGGGCTAGAAGGAATAGCTGCTCTATTTCCATCTTCTATCCATTCACTAAAACTTGCCTCTCCATTATTAGGCAAAAACTTAACTTCATGTTTCGTCTCTACACTTTTTTCCCACTTAGCTTTTAAAGTTATTGTTTCCTTAACAGGTGTCTTAAAATCATACTTAACCCCGTTTAAATACCACCCAAGGAATGTATAACCACTCTTAGATGTAACTCGATATTCCGCATATTCTCCTGCTTTTATCATCTCTCTAGGAACATAACTTCCTCCATCACTGTCAAAATAAACATAATAATATACACTACTTGTACAATCACCTTTACAATCATTATTACAATTATCTTTACATGTATATACATAGTTAATATTATACTTAGTTATAGTAGTTCCTTCTTGTTTATTACTATTTGAGCTAGAATTATTATAATAATAATTATTGTAAACAACACTACCACTAGTCTTATCATCTTTATTTACAATATCATTATTATTATCATCACTATTATTTACAATTATATTATTACTTCCAATCGAAGTTACGATATAATCACTCTTACCCTCACAACTTAAACTAACCTTCATCGCATATTCATTATCCAATGTTTTAGTTACCTTTACATAACTTTCTTTTACATCGCAACTCTTACCATTATCATCATAAAACTCTAATAAAAGCTTACTATCAATCATCTCTTCTAAAGTAATTTTAGAACTATCCCCAATCTTCTCCGGTAAATTACTTCCCTTAAAATATTCAAAACCGGCTTCTTTCATTAAATTAATATTATTTATATAAGTAGTATTAGCTAAACTACCTGTATCCTTATGTTTAGGATATAAAAAATATATTAAAAAAACAATAACAATTAACCCCAAAATTATTCCGAAAACTTTAAGCCAACTAACCCTGTACTCTTTTTCCATATTACCACCCTTACTTTCTTATTATTTCTATGATAAGTATATCTTTTCTATGCTTACTTGTCAAGATTAACCTATCTTTTTCCCAAAAAAAAGAAGCATTTTATTTGCTTTTTTTCGCCACTTGTTTAGGAGTCTTTTTGACTTCTTCTTTTTTCTCATCTTCTTTTAATTTATCGGTAATTTTCTCTAAAGTTTTAATCGTAGATTCTTTTACTTCTTTAGCCGCTGCTTCAATTACAGGTGTTCCTTTTTTTACAGCATAATCTACTAAATCATCGGCTTTTTTCTTAATTCTTTTAGCTCCCTCTTTAATTTTATCAACTGCTGTTTCTTTATCTAAATTCTTTAAATCTTCTTTAATCTCTAAAACTTTTTTCTCAATATTTTTCTTAATATCTTTTACTTCTAATTTTTTAGCTTTTTCAATTAAAGCATCCATCTTAACTTTTAAATCATGTCTTGTTTCTTTCCCACTTTTAGGGGCAAATAATAATCCAAGACCAACACCAATACCCGCTCCAACTAATAATTTTCCAATTCCATGTTCTTTTTTAGTCATTTTTTTCCTCCTTAATTTTCTTTTCTTTCTTTCTAAAAAAGATCTTAGACGCTACACTTGATACTGCATCAACAATCCTATCTGTCATTGTAACAATCTTATCTGTCGTAAAATCCACAATTTGAAAGAACCCTTTTAATGATTCTACTTTCTCGTTTACATCATCCACAACTTTTTCTACTTTATTAATAGTTATTATAGACTTAATTCCCAAAATTATGCCTACAACAAGTAACACTATTAATAATACATATATTATAATTGGTAAAAATGATAACCAGAAATCCATTACTCACCATCCTCTCTATTCTCATACATTGAATCAATTAAATCAAATAGATCACTTTCCAATGTATCATCCTCTTTTTTCTTCTCCTCTTTTTCGGTCTCATCTAAAGAAATTATTGCATCACTCTCATCTTCATTTATAACTTCTTCTTCTTTTTCTTCTATATTTTTTCTTAAAGGAATAACTTCATCACTACTATCTTTTAAAAGTTCATCAATAGTTCTTGCTTTTTCAAGCTTTTCTTCTAATATCTTATTATCATTATCTTCTTCTATTTCTTCTTCTAATATCTCTTCTTTAGGTTCTTCTACTTTCCCAAAAGCTTTATTTCTAACACTATCAAAATCAAGTCTTCTAGATGTATCCACCCGACTTGTTATTTCATCCGGAGTATAATTTTTATCTAAAATCCCATAAACTGGACTTATAATTGGTGATGGTTTAAACTTCGTTTTTTCCACTACTTCTGTCTTTTCTATTCTCTTGTATTCTGTTTTAGGAGCCTTTTTACTTTCTCTTTCTAAGACATTATTTTGTCTTGTAACTTTAGAAACACTTTGAAACTCTTCTTCATCAAATGCTGGAAAATTAAAGGTTTTCTCACTCTTAAACATTTCTCTATCTGAAACTATAGCCTCATCCTTAGAACCATCACTACTCTTAGCTTCTTCTTCCATTTTACTTTCTCTATTTATCGTTGGTGTTAAATCTTCATAAAAATCCGCATTATAGCGTTCTTTAACTTCCTCTCTTGGAATTTCTTTACTAACTGAGGCACTTTCCTTTTTAGCTTTCTTTTCAATTATTGGTATTTCTACTTCTTCTTCTTCAAACAAAATATTTTTAAGTTTATTCATTAAGCCCATTTAGAACACTCTCCTATTTTATATAATCGGGATCATTATTATCTTCTAATACATCTTCTTCGTCTTTAAATTGTAAGTAATCATCCCTACCGACTATCTCAAATATATCAAACTTCTCCTCCGGTAAGTTTTCCGTATCAATCTTCATATAATTTTTAATTACACTATCATTATACGTAATTGATGATAGAATAGATACTGCATACATAACACTTGACTTTATATCTCTTTCATACACTATCACTTCTATTTTAGCATAATTATACATTATTTCAATTAAATATTGATTATTTTTATAATTATTTATCTCAATATACCCAAACTTATCACCATTTGTAATCTTTTTTGAATAATAAGCCTTCGGATTCTCTTCATAATTAAATAAAACTTTACTATTATAACTAACTAAATCAACATACATATAATATGTATAATTTAAACTTGTAAATACTTCATTATAATTATCACTATCTCTTAAACTTAACCCTCTAGGTTTATAATAGCGATATCCAACTCTATTTACATTTTTAGCATTCATATTACTATTTATTGCATTATGAATAATATCATCTACGGCAAGACTTTTAACATTCGCACAACCACTTACCATAAAAAGAATTATACATAGCAGGAATATTCTTTTCATTTATATCCTCCACATTAAATAATTATAACTAAAAAAAAGCCAAAATTCAAGGCTTTTTCTCTTTTATAAATAACTTTCAAACTCTTCTCGATTATGTTCTTCAGTCGCGTATAATTTTCGTGCGAGCTCGATTATTTCTGGATCAATATTCGGATCACTTTCATACATATTAAGTTTCTCTTTAATGGCAATTACTCCTTTTTCATTCCCTTCCATCATAAGTTTAACTATATTCTTATCTTCTTTATTAAAAGTCATCATCTCACTCATAATTTTACTCGATAACTTTTGAAGTCCACTTATCTCTTCTTCTTTAGTTCCATATTTAAAAAGGATCTTTTTCGCATCCCGACAAAACTTCTCATATTCCTTATGTTGTTCTTTAATAATTTTTAATATCTCTTGATCCTCCACTTTATCAAGTACTGCATCAATCCCAATTAACCCCATTTGTGCATTCTGATAAATTAAATTTAAAAACTCAATATTATCATTCTTTTCTTTCATAAAAAATTCACCCATTTCTATTATGGCTGAATCTTTATTTTTTATACTTCTTGCACAACCGCGATAATCATTGGCTTACACTCTGTTTCCCCATATAAATAATAACTTAATTCATCTCTTATTTCAGTTTTAATCTTATTATAATCTACATAAGTAGGTGTAATATTTCTCTCAATAATATTTAAACTAATCTTTTTAATCTCGGCGATCATATCTAAACTATCTTTGATATAGATAAATCCTCTAGTAGTAACCTCCGGACCAACAAGTAACACTTTATCTTGTTTGGATATGGTCGCACTTATTAAAACAATCCCATTTTCACTAAGCATCTCACGGTCTTTAATAACGAGTTCTCCCACATCATCACTCGATTTTCCATCAATTAAACAATCATTAACTTTAATTTTATCCGTTGATTCTTTAAGTTCTCCATCTTGAAATAAAACAACTTCTCCATTTTGTTTTAAAATAATATTTTCTTTAGGAATACCTAAACTATTTGCTAAGTCTGCATTCCCCACCATATACCTATATTCCCCCTTAACCGGCATATAATACTTAGGGCGCATTAACTTTAACATGAGCATTAAATCCTCACTAGAAGCATGTTGCACGATTATTTTATCACTCGGAATATTAACTATTTCACAGCCAACCTCCGATAAATCATTCTCTAGTTTAACTAATAACTTTTCATTACTATCATATCTAGGCTCCGAAAATACAATCGTATCACTACTCTTTAAATGAATAAACTTATCATATCCATTATAGATCTTACTCATCGCTTGATAAGGACTTGCTTTATCATCACAAATAAGTAATATTGCATTATTATCATTAATATTCGTAAGATCTCCTAAAATATCTTCTTGGATATTTAAATACCCATTATTAAGCCCAAAATTAATCATATTCTGTAATCTTTTTCCCATAATAACTAATTTACGATGGGTATTACTACTTGCGTTAAATATCTCTTGAATTGTATATAAATGGGTTGGTAAAACCATAAACATAATCCGTCCCTTAGAGTCCTTTATAGCTTTTTTAAATACATCTTCTAACTTATGATTAGGACTTGTATGTCCAATATTTTCACTAAAAACTGACTCAGATAATAAGCATAAAACCCCTAATTTTCCAATATAAGCAATCTTACCTAAATCCATGTCATAAGCCCCCATCATTGATGGATCAAAGATAAAGTCTCCTGTATAACATATTGCCCCATCTTTCGTGTTTATAACGTACATCACTGCATCCGGAGCACTATGATTTACACTTAATGGAAAAATACTCACATGCCCAAAATTAAGCTTCTTATGGGCTTTTATTTCTACTATATTATCTTTATTTACACCCATTTCCATTAAGACATATTTTGTAAATTTAGTCGCATAAACTTTTAAATTAGGTATAACTGATAATAAATCCTGAGTAGCCCCCATATTCTCATAATGCCCATGAGTAATAAATAAACCTTTAATTCTCTTTTTATTTTTAACTAAATAAGTAAAATCCGGGATAATATAATCAATACCAAGCATATTCCCACTCGCATATTTAAGACCACAATCAAATATAAATATATCTTTATCTACTTCAACAACATACATATTTTTACCATTTTCATCTAGTCCACCCAGACTAAAAATCTTTATTTTACTCATTAAAAATCAACTCCATTTCAACTAAAATTAATAAATAAAAAAGTTTTAAAGCATGTTAATTATACCAAAAAACTTATAAGTTAGCAAGTATTTAAGTTTAAGAGACTAATTCCAATGTTAATAAATACTTAATTACTAACAAACAAAAAGGAAGAAAATTATCTTCCATGAAGTTTCAAATCTTGCCCATAGATGAAAAGTTAGAGCACTATAGGCAAGAGTTAGTTTACTACTATATAAGGATTAGAGCTTGTTC
>CANQDN010000019.1 GCA_947593275.1 uncultured Bacilli bacterium | reverse complement strand
TGTTAGTTTAATTTTTTACTACATATGGATCTGTTGAGATTCCAGTGCCTGTAAACTCTGTATCGGCTTTAAGATTAATTACAGGACGAATACCCATATTATAATTAACATCCGGATTGGTAGAAATGTCACCAGAGACACGAATAATACTTACTTCACCACTTGAAGTTATAAAAAATAGCTTGGCATAACTATAGTATCCTCTATATGGAGTCATTGTCCAATAATACTCTCCTGTATACAAATAGTATAATTTATTTGATGAAGGAGATGTTCCAGAACCTGCAAAGGCTGCTTCATCAGCAGTTATAAGTCCTACTGGATAGGTTAAACTTTTTGTTCCAGTTGAAGCATTTGTATATGTAAAAAAGTCCTTATCTCTATTTACTACTGTACTACATTTTAAAGTTGGTTGCATTGAACTAAACTTTAACCTTAAATATCCTCCATAATATAAATTTGCCCTTACATCATCAACAGTTGACATAGTATCACTCCATGTTGTAGTCTCATTTGAACCTGCACTTCGATCATTACAAAATCCAGCATTTGTATCTATTTTACCATTACCACTATCCCACTCATCTTTTAAATTTGCTTCAAACCATGTATTTAATGCTTGTAATGCTGTACTTTTTGTTGCACTTAATCCATAACCATGCATATCGTTATTTTTCCATTCATAGCCTACATATTCATTTTTAGTATTATAATAATCATTCCAAGAATAAGTAGTAGATATTTGACTATTTCTATTACCTACATAACCACCATCTGATGAATTTGGTCCACCAGTTCCTGCATATATCATCCTAATAGAACCGTCACCATTTATTCTAACAATTCGCCAGTATATATCACTTCCCGAACTATTAGTACCTGTTTTTCCAAACTTTACCCAATTATCATTTACTCTACCTCTAAAATAGTAACTTTCTCCAAAATCATCTTCGGCCTTACATATTAAATTTAATGTACTTTGTGTTCCAACAGAACCCACTGGGCAACCCTCTGTACTTTCTGATTTTCCTAAACCTGCTAAAGTTTTTTCAGATTCTGTTAGTATTCTATCATAATACAAATAACACTTATCTTTTACTATTAATCCACTTATTACTGTCTCTCCACTTTCATTACTAGTTAATGTTGCTTCATTATCTTTACTATCATCACTTAAATTACAATAACTATTATCACTATTCAATATATAACCATCACTTGGCATCCTATCTGTATCACTAAGTTTATCATAACATGTATTTACATCAGTACAATTACTACCCTCTTTTTGTTTATATATTTCCATTATCTTAAAATCATATGGTGAATAACTTACTACACTGTCAACTATCTTTACACTCTCTGTAAGTCTATATTTTGCTCTACTTGTAAATATACTTATTAGTATAATTAGAAAAAAAGATACTAATATTCCATATAAAAACATCTTTTTTCCATAGGAATCTCCTACATTTAATTTTTCAAACTTCATTGCTCTTCTCTCTTTCTATGATAATTTTCTAACTTATATCAAAATTATAATCTAGCAAATAATAAATGTCAATAAAAATATCGGCATTTTAGGATAAAAATAAATAATCAAAATTTTATGAGAAAATATAATTGGTGATTTTATGTACAAAGATCGATTAATTTTAGAAAGAGAAAATAAAGAACTTAAACAATATGAATTAGCTAAAATACTTGGAATATATAAAGGAACATATAATCAATATGAAACTGAATATACAATAATACCTATAAAACACTTAATAACTATATGTAATTATTTTGATATATCTTTAGATTATATATTTGGTTTTACTAATATAAAAAGATATTCTAATTATACTAAAGAATTTAACAAAAATATTGTTGGTACAAGATTAAAAGAATTTAGAAAAGAAAAAAACATAACTCAAAAAAATCTTGCTAATAGTCTTAATACTACTCAATCTGTTATCGCTGATTATGAAAAAGGAAGGTATTTAATTGCTACTCCCTTCCTATATACCATTTGTAAAAAATATAAAATAAGTGCTGATTACTTATTAGGTAGAACAAACACTCCAGAGCTAATCTTTTAAGTATTATTTTATCTTAACTAAAATTAATAATCAAACAAAAAAGGAAGAAAATTATCTTCCATGAAGTTTCAAATCTTGCCCATAGATAAAAAGTTAGAGCACTATAGGCAAGCTATGCATTTTTTACTACATAGGGATCTGTTGAAATTCCAGTACCTGTAAACTCTGTATCAGCTTTGAGGTTTATGACTGGGCGAAGGCCAATTTTTGAATCTATTGATTTGTAAATTAATGTTCCATCTGAATATACAGTAAATACTCTCGATTCATGATAGCTAGCTTCAAACATATAAGGAGACATCGTCCAATATTCTTGATTTGTATATAGCCAATATTTTGAATTAATTTTACTATGTAAACCTCCAGCAAAGGCTACCTCATCTGCAGTTATGAGTCCTATTGGATAGTTTAAACTTTGAGTTCCTTTGGCCGCTCCTTTGTATGTAAAAAAGTCTGCATTTTTGTAAGTTTTTGTACTACATTTTAAGGTTGGAGTCTTATAGCTTGATAATCTCAAAAAACTTCCAAAGTAGAATTGAGAATATAGAGGGTCCCCACCATCGTAAAAATTATTTTCATTCCACACAGTATAATTATAGTCAGAATGGGTTCTATCATTACAAAAACCAGCATTTTTATCTATTTTACCATTACCATTGTTCCATTCATCTTCTAAATTATCTTTAAACCAATTTTCTAATTGAGTTAATGCATTACTTGGTGTTCCATTCCCGTGAGCTTGTCCACTTTGATATTCATAACCTACGCTTAAATAGTCCCATTTATTTGCATCGAAAGTTTGATTTAATAACGCATTTGTTTCTTCACCTTTGTCTGATATATTATTACCACTTCCTGCATAAATTAAGCGAATTGTTCCATCACCATTAATACGAATAATCCTCCACCATAATGGTTGATTATTGCTATCTATTCCAAATTTAACCCAGTTATCATCTACTGTTCCTCGAAAATAATAACTTTCTCCAAAATCATCTTCAGTTTCGTATAATCCATTTTCTTGATAATCACATCCAGATAAACAAGCTATGCCGTCAAAATGTGGAGTTACTCCTTCATGATAATTTGAATTATCAACAATTAATTCTTTCGCACTTTTTTCTCTATCATAATATAAATAACACTTATCTCTTACAGTTAATCCACTTATTACTGTCTCGCCTGCTTCATTACTTGTCAACTTAGCTTCATTATCTTTTCCACCTGTATTTAATTCACAATGACTATTTTCACTATTTAATACATAACCATCACTTGGCATCCTATCTGTACCACTAAGTTTCTCATAACAGTCACCATCTTTATCAGTACATTTACTATCCTCTTTTTGTTTATATATCTCCATTATCTTAAAATCATACGGTGAATAACTTACTACACTATCCACTATCTTTACACTTTCTGTAAGCCTATACTTCGCTAGTGATGTAAATAAATTAATAACTACTACAAACACTAAAGTTATAATTATTCCATATAAAAATCCCTTTTTATAACCAATACTTCCTATTTTCTCAAACTTCATTGCTCTTCTCTCTTTCTATGATAATTTTCTAACTTATATCAAAATTATAATCTAGCAAGTGTCAAAAGTCAAGAAAAATATAGATATTTTATTCCTTTTAACTTTTACTAAAAAACTTATGAGAAAATATAATTGGTGATTTTATGTTTTATGGAAATAAGTTAAAATTTTTAAGAGAAGAAAAAGAAATAAGCCAATATGAAGTTTCAAGTTTATTGCATTTAAATAAAAGAGTATACGGCCAATACGAAAGAGAATACGTCGTTATACCCTTAAAACATTTAATAACTCTCTGCAATTATTTTGATGTATCTTTAGATTATATCTTTGATTTTACCAATATTAGACAATATAAAGATATTAATAAAGATCTAAACTTAACTAACGTCGGAAACAATCTAAAAACATTTAGAAAAAACAAAAAACTAACCCAAGTAAAGATCTCTGAAATCTTAAATATTGATCAACCAACCTGGAGTATATACGAAAAAGGTAAAAAACTAATCGGATTACCCTTCTTATATACCATTTGTAAAAAATACAAAATAAGTGCCGATTACTTATTAGGAAGAACCAACTCACCAGATCTATCTCTTTAATGTTCTTTTAAGTGCCATATCATCCTCAATAAAAGCATCTAACACATTCATAATAGTCCCATACTCTTCATAACTAAGATCAAAATTAACAATTAAAAACTTCCCCAAAACCCCTTTTTGAGCCATATTAAGATAAACTAAAGGATTTCTACTATAATCACTAATAATATCTAGATAGACTGATTTTTTATGATCATCTATCTCTTTTTTTACTTCTTTTTCTAAAATATTCAAACTTCCCTCTAATTCCTTTTTATCCTGTTCTAAATTTCTTTTAGTATCCTTTAATTTCCCTATATTATTATTTAAATAAGCTAAATTAAAACAACCAAAAAGCCCAGAAGTACCCCCTATAATAACCACCATTTTCCTAAAAAAAGCAAACATTTCATGACTTCCATGCCTAAAATAATTAAATAAACAAAAACCCCCTAAAATAATACATAACTCTAAAGCTGTACCATAAAGATTCTCTACTTCTTGTTCATTACTATTTATATTTAAATTAATATTCTTAATTTTATTTTCTAGAATAAGTAAATCTTTAATTTTATTCTCATCAATCTCCAATTTCACTTTAAATCACCCATAAGGTGTATAATAGCATAAAGAAAAAAGATAGTCAACAATTAAAAACCATTAACTATCTCTTTAAATTCTTGTCCTCTATCTTCAAATTTCGCATATTGATCCCAAGAAGCCGACCCCGGACTTAATAAAACTATATCTTTTTCTTTAACATCTTTCTTTATTTTTAATAAAGCTTCTTTTAAAAACTCAAACTCTTCACAAAGAACCTGATTATCTAAACAAAACTCTTTTATTTTCTCTCTTACTTCCCCAATTGCATAAACTTTCTTTATTTTGCTAAGATAAGGAACTAACTCATCAAACTCTTGATTCCGATCCATTCCCCCTAAAATAAGCAAAATATTTTCCTGAAAACTTTTTAAAGCTGTCACCGTGGCTGTTGGATTAGTAGATTTAGAATCATTATAATATTTTACTCCCTCTATTTCTTTTACAAACTCTAATCGGTGCTCTACCCCTTTAAATTCTTTTAAGACATCTATTGCATACCTAAAAGGTACATCTAACACTTTTAAAACTAAAAGCATAGCTAAAATATTCTCATAATTATGACTCCCTTTAAGTAAAATATCTTTCGTCTCTACAACTAATTTATTATCTATATATATCCCCTGATCACTATAATAATTATCTTTACTATTAAAATAATACTTAGTATCTTTAATATCTTTTGTAAGTTCCATACTATCTTCATTATTATAATTTATTATAGCAATATCATCTTTTGTATGATAATTAAATATTCTATGTTTAACCCTTTTATAAACTTCATATGACCCATGATAATCTAAATGCGTTGGACATAAATTAGTAAGTACACTTATATTAGTTTTAAAATCTTTAAAATCATTTAATTGATGATCAGATATTTCTAGTAACAAAATATCTTTTTCTTTAATTTTATTATTATTTATTAATTCACATAAAGGAATCCCTATATTACCCCCTAAAATAACTGGTAACTCGGCTTTCTTTAAAGCTTCATTTATAAGAGTTGTAGTAGTCGTCTTCCCATTTGATCCTGTAACACCAATAATTGTTAGATTACTTGGTAAAAAGTGATACCCCACTTCCATTTCATTTACAACCGTTATTCCTAAATCTCTCGCTTTAATAATACAAGGATGCGTAGGAAATACCGCTGGATTCTTAATTACCAAATTAAAACTATCATCCAGTAAATCCTCAGGATTATCACTTTCTATAAACTCTATACCTAACTTCTTTAAATTATTAAGCTTCTCTTCCTCTTGTTTCTTACTATCCGTTACAATTATTTGATTATTATATTTACTTAAAAGTAAAGCTGCCGCATATCCACTTCTAGCCATACCCAATATTAAAATCTTTTTATCTTGAAACATAATATTCACCCAAATAAATTATATGATAAAAAAAGAAAAAAAGCAATAAACTTATAATCCCAAAACTATCTCTGGTGTTACTTCTTTAAAATATCTTTTAAAGCCTACTTTATTACTTAAAACATAATCCCAATTTAAAACATCTTTTAATTCTAATCTATCATTTATATTCCCAAAAGAAACATATCTATCTAACCCAATCTTATTAGTTACTACTTTATATTCCGGATTAGTATCAATAATTACTTGATCCCCTTTAGTTATTCTAAACCCATATCCCTCTAAACCATGAGTTATCGCAATTTCCAAGTCTCCTAAAAACTCTTCCATCAATAATCCTCCATTATAATAAATAGGTATTTTACTATAACTATAACTCTTAATATCCGGATACTCTAAAGAAAACTCTTGCCAAAAATCTTTCTTATCCAAACTATCCCCCGAATCAAGCCCTTTCTTAATAAATCTACTTTCTATATCTGAAAAATCATATATAACCCCTTTATAATCTTTTAAATCTACTAAAGTACTTCCCCCATCTTCCTTTATAATATAATAATTATTATCTTTTCTATCTATTGGAAAAACCCCATATTTACTTACTAATAATCCCTCAATATCTCTATAATTAAATATATTCATGTTTATATTATAAGGAATATTATTTACTTTTAAAACCTCTAAAAACTCTTCTAAATAACTAAAAGCTTTCCTCTTATCTTCTGTATACTTAAATAAATCTAAAAACTCTTCAAATACTAAAAAAGGTTTATCTTTATCTATATTTTTAGTACACATCTTAAATAACTCTGGAAGAAGATATGGAAAGCTATCTAAACTAAGATGCTCACCCTTTTTAATTAAAGTATCTTTCCCCAAATCTCCTACATCTATTATATAATTAATATCTACATCCGGATACTTCTTCTTTAAAGCATCAATTAAATAACTAACTCCATTATAATTATAATCTCTAATAGATAAACCAGCCATCTTAAATAAATAATCTTTAAGTCCCTTTTCCATCTGATAAGATTGATCATCCCCTATAGCATTTGCTATCTCACTATTTAAGGCTTCATCTAAAAATCTACCCTTTAAAACAGTTCTTAAATAAACTTTATTATCTTTTTCTAAATAAAAGTGATAAGTAGTATGCCCAAGTTCATGCATAAATGTCCCTAAATCACAGTTATAAGGTATATAAATAGTATTTAAATTAGCTTTATAAAACCCTCCTACATTGTGTGTAATACTCCCATGCTCTTTTTTAAGCTCATCTTCACTCATCAAAACCACTTTTAAAGTCTTTAAATTATGATAAAAAATCCTTAAATCAAACTCCGGATAAGCTTCTATTAACTTATCTTTAAATGTATAAATATAATCTTTATATTCTAAAGGAATATCCGAATTATTCTCTAATATCGCCTTTATATCACGATCATCATTCAAAAACTCTTCCACATCTTCTATTTTATCTAAATAAACATATTCCTTTGGTTCATCTTCTAAACTTAATGTTAAACTATTCCCCAAAATAGATGCCTCATAAGATCTAAAAGCTTTACTCTCTAAATTAAAATTTTGTACTACTATATTTAATATAAGTGCTCCTGTAATAGATAACACCGCCATCTCTCTAAACTTATACCTAGGAACATCTAAAACTAAAGCATTAACATTATTATATATATTATTTAAATAAAGAAAATCTTTTACTGATAAATACTGATACTCTCCCTTTTTATCAACTTCTAAAAAAGTCTTTCTCCCCACTTTATCCTGAAAAATAGCAACAATCTTATTTTGATAATTAATATTTCCTAAAAGTTGATATTCTTGCATATCCTTCACCTATTATAATTATAAACAAAAACATCAAAAAAAGCAAGTTTAGCTTGCCTTTATTAAATCTACATAATAATTAACATCGTTATGCCAATTAGGATTCTCTGCATATTTATGATTCATTAACTCTGGAGTATTTAACCCATATTGATAATAATTTCGACTTAAATTCCCAATAAAAGCTTCTATTCCTTCATTAAGTGAACCAAAACTACCATAGGATCCACAACCTCTACCTTTCATTCCTCCAACATTATTACACGCTCTAACTAAATAGCTACAATTCCACTTACATCCCGTCTCCACTAAAATAATCGCTGAAGCAACCACAGGATCTACATCATTTTCTAAGGCTTGAACCGCAATAAAATTACCATAACCCTCTAAATTAGAATTTAAAACATTATCTATTTTATTACTTAACTCTGTTAAAGTTAATCCCTCATAAACAATCTGTTCTTCATAGACACTATCTGAAATATTTTGTAGTGCCATACTATTAACAACATAATTTTCCATTATTCTACTTTGACTTTTATTCTTATATACAATGATTAAACTACCTACTATGAAGATATAACAAATCATTTTATATAAATAACTTTTCATCTTTAATATCCCCCTGCTTCTTTAAAAGAAGTATCTAAATTATACTACATTTCATCTATTTTGTCAAATTTGAGGGCATTTTTAGCATACATATGTTTAAATTCTTTCAATGGTTTTGATATCCCCAATCCTAATTTTATCCCCATCTAAAGTAAGTAAATAATCATTAACTTTCCCCACAATTACAGTATCTATCTCCTCATTTTTAGTCTTAATATGCACTTTACTCTTATAAACATGATGCGGACTTGCAAATATTTCATTAATCTTAACTAAAATATTATCCGAAATACTATCTTCCCTTAAATCTACACTGCTATCATAAACCTCTCGATTATTCTTTAACTCTTTATTAATTGGACTTGCATACACTTTAGGTAAATCTTTCATAAGTTTCCACCTCTATAATATTTTATGATATTTTTTCTAACTTTGAACCATAATAATAACATGAAAAGAAAAGAGTTATTAAATAAATTAATTATTATCATTCCTTTAGGAATCTTAATATTTATATCTTTATTAAATATGTTTATAATCGGTAAAACTAATCTAACCTATAAAGACTACTTTCTAAAACAAACAATATGGTTTATTTTAGGTTTATTAATTCTATTTATAATCTATTTAATTAAACCCCAAAGATTATTCAAATATAGTAAATATCTTTATTTTTTTAATGTTCTTCTTTTAATATTAGTATTATTCTTTGGTAAAACTGTAAATGGCTCTAAAGCTTGGTTTGACCTTCACTTCTTTTCATTTCAACCCAGTGAACTCATGAAATTTACTCTTCTCTTATATTTATGTGAAAAACTACCCCACCTAAAAAATGATCTAAAACTAATATTAACCTCTCTATTTCTAACTGTTATTCCCTCTTTATTTGTCTTTTTAGAGCCCGATACAGGGGCCATAATTATTTATTTTCTAATTACTCTAGGTGTTATTATCGCCAGTAAAATCCCCAAAAAATGGTACTTTATATTCTTAAGTATTCTAACTATTTTAATTATTACTTTTAGTTATCTTTATCTCTATCAAAAAGATTTATTAATAAAAATAATTGGTACTTCTTTTTTCTATCGTATTGATCGCTTATTAACTTTTATTAATAATGATTCTTTCCAATTAGATCGCTCTCTTATCGCTATTGGATCTTCCTCTTTCTTTTTAAATCACCATTATGTTTATATCCCAGAAGCTCCAACGGATTTTATCATTGCTCTTTCTATTAATAACTTAGGTTTTATTAGTTTTATCTTTATATTACTTTCTTTCTTTACTTTAGATATCTATTTTATTTATAACTATTTTAAAACCCAAAACAAAAAGAAAAAACTATTTTATGCAGGATTCCTATTAATGTTTATCTTTGCTCAAATTGAAAATATCGGCATGAATTTAGGTTTATTCCCCATCATTGGTTTACCTCTTCCCTTCTTAAGTTATGGTGGTACTAATATTATAGTTTACTTCATGTTTTTAGGTATTTTGTTAAATAATACCAAAAATTACTAGTTTTATCTTGACAAATCCCTTTTTTTAATGTATTATACACAATCGAACATTTAATTTGTTTGAATATCTTTTCCATTCTTTGATATACTTCCTTTACTTAACTAATATCAAATTCTACTAATTCAAGCTAAGTTAAATGTTTTTTTGACGAAAAGAAAGCCTTAGGGGCTTTTTTATTTTATCTAAAAAAGAGAGAAAAGATTCTCTCACAATGAAGTTTTATCTTGCCAATGAATAAGTTAGAAAGCAGCATTGGCAAGATTTTTTAATTTGATACTACATATGGATTAGTTGAAGTGCCTTTTGACTCGTCTGCTTTTTCAAATGTAAACTTGGTATTAGACTTCAAATTAATTACTGGACGCAAACTACGTTTCTCGCTCACAGAAGCTTCAGGAATTCGTCCTTGAGGATTTACATAAAACATATAAGCAGTATAGCCAGTATTAGGAGACATGGTCCAATAATATTTACCTGTATTTAACCAAAATCCTGAATTTTCCTTTCCATATACAGCTCCAGCAAAAGCTACTTCATCTAAAGTTATTAAACCTACTGGATATTCTAAACTCTTGGTACCAGTTATTATATTGCTCATTCCATTTTGTTTTATTCCTGTTGCTCCTATATAAGTAAAATAATCTTTATCTCTATTATCTGTGTAACCATACATTGTACTACATTTAAAGGTTGGCTGTTTATGATTACGTAACCTTAAATAGGCACCATAATAGGTACTTCCAGAACTTCCAATTCCTCCACTATCCACTATGTCTTCTTTCCATTCAACATTTTGATCTGTAGAATTCGAACGATCATTACAGAATCCAGCATTTATGTCTATTCTTCCACTACCATTAGCCCATTCATCTTCTAAATTATCTTTAAACCATATATTTAACTGAGTTAAAACATCGCTATCTTTTGCATCTTTTTGGCCACCATTATTATTTACTAATTTATAACCATGTGCATTGCCAATTGTATATTGAAATCCTACATATGCGTTATTATTTCTTGAGGCATTAAATATTACTTGGCTTGTTAATGCAGTTGTTTCATCTCCCGTAGGATCCGGAGCACTGCCATCTTCTTTACTTTTCCCTGCATATATTAATCGGATTGATCCATCACCATTTATTCTAATAATTCGCCAGTATATATCTTTCTCTGTTCCATCTTCTTCATTTGTTTTTCCAAACTTAACCCAGTTATTATCTATTGTTCCTCTAAAATAATAACTTTCTCCAAAATCATCATATTCTTTATATAATCCTGAGTTATTATCATCACAACCAGTAGCACAAGTAGTTTTGCTAAAATTGGGAGTTTCATTTATAACATTAAAATTTGCAATTATAGTATCTCCTGCAATAACTTTTTTAACAAAATAAATATTACATTTAGTATTAGGTTTTGTTAAACCTGTTACTGTAACTGATGTTCCATCATAACTTATTTTTATTGTTTTATTAATATCTTCTTCCCCACCTATTGTACATTTAGTTTGATTTTCATCAATATCATAACCTTTTCCAGGTGCTTCTGTTAGAATATCCCACTCACTTACTTGGCCTTCTTGATCTTCATTTTTAGGCTTATACATAGCTACTACATTCAAATCAGCATTACCATCATATTTAACTGTCCCACTAACTATTGGCACACTAACAGTAGTTTTGTATTTAGCTTTTGTAATATTTAATACTAATACACTCCCTATTATAATTATTATTATAAAACCTATTATTATAGTTTTAGTATAATTTTTACTTAACTTCTCGTATTTCATATTTATTATCCCTTCCATACTTTACAATAAAAATGTCTAATCATAACCTATTTTAAGTTATCTAAAGAAATTATAACTTATTTTAAGTTATATGTCAATAACGTAATTCGAGTTATGTTAAAGTATTATTGTAAAGGAAGGATTCATATGAATAGACTAAAAGAACTAAGAGAAGATAAAGATTTATATCAAAAAGACATAGCTAAATATTTAAACATGTCTCAAACCGGTTATTCTCAGTATGAGACCGAAACAAACGATATCCCCACTGAAATATTAAAAAAACTTGCTTTATATTATAATACTAGTATTGATTATTTACTTTATCAAACCGATGAAAGAAAACCCTATCCCAAAAGTATTGTTAAACCAAACTAAAAGAGATTTAAGTTAAAGCTTAAATCTTTTTAATTTAAAAGACTAACAACTACATCTAATATAAAAAATATCATCAAAATAATCGTTACAAACTTTGGTATTTTTTTAATAAATTTATCTATTAAAGGTCTTAATAAATAATTAACTATAGTAGCAAATAGTCCCCATCCCAAAGATACTTCTAAAGCAATATAATGCCCAAAATTAAACTTTAAATTAGTATAATCCCAATAAACCCGATGAAATAACTTTTCAATTAACATACCCCCACTAAACTCAATCATCGTCATAATAATAGTTGAACCTATATAAAAAAGAAATATCTCTAACCATTTATCTAACTTTAAATTCTTTAACTTTTTATCTAAAAACATTAAAGCAAAAATAGCAAAAGCATATATAAAAGTCCAAGGCCCATATAATATCCCACTATAAAAATGCGAATGACCAATAAAACTCATAATATTTTCAAATATAAAACCCAATATTGAATATATAAAAAAAGTATTAATATAAAACATTTATTCCACCATTATTATTTTGTCTTTATTTTTATTTTATATACCCATTATGAACAATTCTCGTATCTTTAACTACAATAAATGCTTCACTATCTTCTTTTTTAACTAAATCAACTACTTCTTTAGTAAGTCTACTTTTAACATCCACTATAAGTAAATCTTTAGGCTTATCATAATTATCTTTTAACGCAATAATTGAAACTCCCATTCCCTCATCTCTTAATTTATCAATTAATTTATAATTATTTCTTTTAGTTATAACTTCAATACTATTAACATCTTTAATAATTCTCCTCGATAATGCTCCCCCAATATATGTACCTGTTGCGTACCCCAGTGAATAACAAATAGGTATTAAAATACTATTAATATTTGTATTTAAAGCTTGTCTAGCCGCGATAAACCACACTAAAGCTTCCATAAAGGCTAAAATTTGAATCCAAATATTCTTTCCCTTAACCATCAGCATAGATCTAAAAGTTGATATTGATACATCTAATATTCTTGCTAAAAATATTGTTATACACGTAAAAAGCATAATATCACCATTTATATTATGCTTCTATTTCTAATTTACATAACTTTTAATATCGCAATTATAATTAAAAATATAATAACTAACAAAATAAACAAAATACCCAATAATTTACTTTCTTTTTTAACTCTATAATCTCTATTTATTGGTTCTTTACTATATCTATCAGATAGTAGATTAACTTCTGTTCTTTTATTTTCTTGTTCTTTAATAAATTTCTTTTGTTCCGCGATTTGTTCTGAACTCATCATTGCCCCACAAGAAGTACATATAAACCCATGACTTGGTAAAGCCGCTCCACATTTCTTACAAAACATAAATATCACCTAATTATATTGTACATCATAATTTAAATAAATGTAAAATTATTCACTCATTTTACACACTTATTTACATATTTTTTAATAATAATACACACAAAAAGTAGAGATTACTCTCTACCTATAACATAGAGCCATAAAGAATGGCTTCTTGCCTATAGATAATA
>CANQDN010000018.1 GCA_947593275.1 uncultured Bacilli bacterium | reverse complement strand
CTTTGCCTTAGTATCATTAAGTGGTTCTAAATATGGCTATTATGCAGTTCAAATATTTAGCGATTAACTTTTTATATTTTAAAAAATAAAATAGAGGATAAATGATAATATTAAAAATGAATTATAAATTTATGTGAGCAAACTCTATAGGGGCTTTGCTTTTTTTCTGATATAATATTTAGTGAAACAAATGGTGAATTTATCATTTTGTTGATGAGGGGAATGTAATTAAAATGCTATTAATTAGTGGTAATAATATAAGTAAATCATTTGCGGGAGAAATACTTTTTGAAAATGTTTCTTTCAATATATATGATAAAGATAAAATTGGCTTTGTAGGAGTTAATGGAGCAGGTAAAACAACTTTATTTAAAATGATAATGGACAATATGGATTATGATAATGGTAATATAACGAAAAATAAAGAAATAAAGATTGGTTATCTCGAGCAATATCCTGTTTTTGATGATTTTGTAACAGTTATGGATGAGATGCTCACTCTTTTTTCTGAGGTGATTCAAGTTGAGGAGCAACTTAATAATATTCAAATGAATTTAGAAAATAAAATTGGTAATATAGATAATCTAATTAACCGTCAAGCTGAGCTTTTAGAGCGTTTTGTAAAGTTAGATGGAACTCATTATAAGTCAAAAATAAAAAGTGTGTTGAAAGGACTTGGTTTTGCTGAAGAAACTTTTTCGATGCCTATAAACAATTTATCAGGAGGAGAGAAAACACGGCTTGCTCTTTGTAAAATATTGTTGTCTGATACTAATTTTTTACTTCTTGATGAACCAACAAATCATCTTGATATTGACTCTGTTGAGTGGCTGGAAGACTTTTTGGATAAATATAAAGGAGCATTTGTAGTTATATCTCATGATAGATTTTTTCTTGATAGAATAACTAATAAAACATTTGTGCTTGAAAATAAAAAATTTCGTACTTATGATGGTAATTATAGTGAATATGTGACTCAACATGAAATTGAAAAATTGTCAGTTCAACGCGATTATGATTGGAAAATACGAGAAATTCATCGTTTAGAAAAAGTTATTGAACAGCAAAGAAGATGGAAACATAAGAAAAATAAAAAGACACATACTCTGGATAATACTAAAAAAATGATTTCAAGATTAGAAAACACTCTTGTTAAACCTGAAAGGGAAGCTAAAAATATTTGTTTTCATTTTAAAGCTTCTTTTGGTGGAGCTAATAATGTTCTTACAACTCAAAAACTTAGTATGAAATTTAAGGAAAAGATGCTATTTGAAAATGTAGATATTAACATTAGAAAAGGGGAAAAGGTATTTTTGCTGGGACCTAATGGTTGTGGAAAAACAACATTATTAAAAATTTTGCTGGGACAACTTCAACAATATTCGGGAGAATATCGAATTGGTGATAATATTCATGTTGGTTATTATGATCAACTTAATGAAAATTTAAGTCGCAATAAAAATGTAATTGATGAAGTATGGGATGATTATCCACTTCTTACCCAGACTGAAGTTAGAAGTGCGCTTGCTTTATTTTTATTTCAGGGTGATGATGTATTTAAGAGTATAAAAGCATTATCTGGTGGGGAGCTTGCTCGAGTTTTACTTACAAAATTATTACTCAAAGATATTAATTTCCTTATTATGGATGAGCCAACTAATCATCTTGATATTTCATCTCGTGAGGCA
Source organism: uncultured Bacilli bacterium (assembly GCA_947593275.1). Classification (GTDB taxonomy): domain Bacteria; phylum Bacillota_I; class Bacilli_A; order RF39; family UBA660; genus Caccenecus. Next base: position 12,229 of record CANQDN010000018.1, on the reverse strand, counting down.
CTTGAATCAGCATTATACGATTATGATGGAACAATGCTAATGGTTTCGCATGATAGATATTTTATTAATAAGTTAGCAGATAAAATTTTATATTTAACACCAAAGGGAATAATAGAATATGAAGGAAATTATGATGATTATCTTGAAAATAGGCAAAAAAAATTAGTAGAAAATCAAGCTAAAATTAAATCAAAAGAAGAAAATAATAAAAAATGTAATAATTATCAGGAGAAAAAAAGACTTGAAGCAGAAAAACGCAAATTAATAAATAAAAGTAATAAAATTGAAAAATTAATTGAAGAAAAAGAAAAGAAAATAGAAAATCTTGAGCAAGAATGTTCTAATCCTGAAATTGCAGCAGATTATAAAAAAATTATAGAAATTTCTTCAAAAATTAATGTTTATCGTAATGATATTGATAATCTTATGGAGGATTGGGGAAAATTGTTACTTGAAATTGAACAAATTAATTAAAATATATGTAATTGTAATTAATGTATGTTATAATTTAAGTAGTATAATGAGGAGGACACTAACAATGGAAGTAGAAAGTTTAGAAATTAAAAATATAACTAAAAAGTATATTACTAAATCTGATGAAGTTATGGCTGTTGATAATGTTAGTTATAAATTTTTAAGTGGTAAGTTTTATGCTATAATGGGACATTCTGGTTCTGGTAAATCTACTTTAATTAGTATTTTAGGAACACTTGAGGTGCCTACAAGTGGTAGTTGTATAATTGGAAAAAAAGATATATCTAATTTAAGTGATGAGAAGTTAAGTAAAATAAGAAATAAAAATATAGGTTTTATCTTTCAAAATTATGCTTTAGATCCTAATTTAAAATCTTATGAAAATGTTATACTTCCTATGTATATTAATGAAAAAATAAAAAAAGAAGATAGAAAAAATAAGGCTATTGAACTTTTAAAATATGTTAATTTAGAGGCAAGAATAGAACACTATCCTAGGGAATTATCAGGTGGAGAACAACAAAGAGTTGCGATTGCCCGAGCTTTAGCTAATGATCCTGACATAATTCTTGCTGATGAACCAACTGGCAATTTAGATGAAAAAAATGAAGAAATTATCTTTGATATTTTAAAAAAGATTAGTATAAGTGGTAGAACTGTAATAGTTGTAAGTCACAATAACAATATTTTAAAATATGCTGACGTTGTTCTTTATATGCAAAATGGGAAGTTAGGTGTTAAAAATGAAGGGTAATTCTTTAAAAGAAATATCTTTAAAACATCTATTTAAAAAAGAGAATGCTTTATTTATTACCATTATTACTATTTTAATTTTAATAATTTATGTTTTACTTACTATTTCTAATTTAGTTATTGATTATTATTACAGTATGAATAGATATAATTATTTAGCTCGAACTTTAATAGTTGAAAAAGGTGATAAATCGGAAAAAGATTTAGATGATATTTCTAATATTAAACATGTTGTTGCAAATGTAAGTAATAAATACTATAATGAATTTTTTGCTCCAATATTAGAAAGAGATGAAGGGCAATTAGCGATTGGAGCCATAATAAATAAAAAAGATTTAAAAATTGTTAAAGGAAGAAGTCCAGAAAACTTAAATGAAATAGTAATACCTGTTAAGTTTTGTCCTTATAATGAATTTGATATAGAAAAAGATAAATTTATTAATGGAAATAAATTAATTGGAAGTACCTTTACTATTAAATCTGATAAATCAGTTAATTACAATTTAGACCATGATGATCCTAAATATTTAGAAATGATGGATAAGCGGGAAACTGTAACTTTAACTATTGTTGGAACTTATGATAGTACGGCTAATTTAGTGGAAGCTGATACTGCTTTTGCTACAATAAAAACTATTGATAATCTTAAATCTCCTTATCATGGTGGACATGGGGTTATTGATAGTGATGGTAATTCTATCTTTTATAACGATGAATATGTTGACCGAATGATTAGAGTGGACTCTTATAAAAATTTAGATTATGTAAAAAATGAGCTTACTAAACAAGGTTTTGATTTTTGGGAAGCAATGAGTATTGATTTAATGGAGTTTTTAACAATTCTTTTAGTTCCTTTAGTGGTATCGATAATTTTATTAATTGTAACTTTTGTGTTGATTAAGAACTTTATAAATAAGAAATTAAACAATAGACATACAACTTTAGGATTATTAAAAGCTATTGGTTACACTAATAAAGATATTAAGAAATTAGAATTTACTGAAAATATTATAATCACTTTATTTTGTGCTTTAGTTTCCTTTATTATTTATTTTATAGTCTATCTTGTTGTTACTAAAAACTTTTTAGCTATATTTAATTATTATAGTTTTACTGTTAAAATTCCATTATTTTTAATTACCGTATTATTAATTTTTATAATAATCTTTATAAAAGTAATAAATAATAGGGTAACTCATAATATATTAAAACAAAATGTAATGCAATTAATAAAGGAAGATTAAAATGTTAATATTTAAAAGTTTTTTAAGAAAGAAAACAACTAAAACTTACTTGTTAATTTATACTATTATCTTAGCAACACTGTTTACTCTTTTAATTACTAAAAATGTAATGATAGAATTAGAAAATAATAATTATAAGGGTTCTTTTATTGAAATTGAAGATAAGAATAATATTCAAATTGATAGACTGAATAATATTGATAAAATATACCAGGCAATAAGTATTAAAGATGGGTATAATAAAATATTTTTAATAAGTGATGAAAGTTATGATTTAAAGAATAGTGAAATAATTATTCCTATAAAATATAAAGAAGAAATAAAGGTTGGCGATATTTTTGAGTTAGAAGTAGGTGATAATAGCTATAATTTTGTTGTCAAAAGTTATTCTAATTCTAAAAACAATAATGTTTTAGTAGTTTCATCTAAGTTTATAAATGAAAATAAAGGTTTAGATAATTCCTATCTTTTAACTTTAAAAAATTGGTTAAAAAAAGAGCAAACATTAGATGAAATAAGAGATAAATATAAAGACTATAATATATCATCTTATTTTTATACAAGTAATGATACTTATACGACATTTATTACGATAATTAACATATTATTATCAGTATTAACTTTCTTATTTATTATTATATTAGTTGTAACAAGTGTTAATATTATAGAGGATGAGAAAAAGAAAAATGAAATATATTATAAGCTTGGATATCTAAAAACAAAACTACAAAGATATAATGTTATTAAAATTATTTCGTTAATAGGTTTGTCTTTAATATTTTCTTTTATAATAGTAACTATTTTTTATATTTTGTATAATTTGTTATAATTAATAAAAGTATTTTGGAAAGAAAATATGAAAAAAGGTCTTATAAATAAAGGCTTTTTCTTATGTGTAAATTTATAAGAAATTCTTTAAAAATAAGTACATTTTAGGTAAAGTTTGCTATGTTGGGAATTTTTTTCTATATAAATAGAATAGTCAAATAATTAACATTATATAAAATAACCTTATAATTTAATAAATTTAAATTAACATGAGAAAAATGTTTACAAACAAATGTTTTGATGATATACTTATAATAGTTCATAAAATATAGGGGGTATTATAAATGAAAGAACTAATTGTAAAAATTGAGGATACTACTGAGGCTTTTGAGAGTATCAAGCATATTGATGAGTATAGCGTGGAATATTGGAATGCTAGGGAACTACAAAAAGTTTTAAATTATACGGAATGGAGAAAATTTGAGGGTATTATTAATAGAGCTAAAGATGCTTGTTTTAATAGTAATGTTAATGTTGAAGACCATTTTGTCGATGTAGCCAAAATGGTATCTATAGGTTCAGGAGCTAAAAGAAAACAAAGAGATTATAAATTATCACGTTATGCCTGTTATTTAATCACTCAAAATGGAGATAGTAGAAAAACTGTTATTGCTTTAGCTCAGACTTATTTTGCGATTCAAACAAGAAGGCAAGAAATAAGTGAGAAAGATTATAATAAATTATCAGAAGATGAAAAGAGATTATATCAAAGGAATTTAACTAGAAAAGGGAATTATTCTTTGAATAAAACTGCAAAGAATGCTGGAGTTAAAAATTTTGATAAATTTCATAATGCTGGATATAAAGGGTTATATAATGGTGAAACCGCGGATGATATAGCTAAAAGAAAAGGTTTGAGATATCGAGAAGATATATTAGATAATATGGGTAGTGATGAACTAATAGCTAATTTATTTAGAATTTCTCAAACAGAACAAAAATTAAAAAGAGAAAATATTAAAACAGAAAATGCTGCCAATAAAACACATTATGAAGTAGGAAAAGAGGTACGTAATACAATTAAGAGATTAGGAGGGGAAATGCCGGAAAATATGCCAACACCTAAAAAAAGTCTCAAAGAGTTAGAAAAGGAAAGTAAATATATAGAAAGTAACGAGAAATTTATTTGAAAGTTATTTTATAATTGTATAAATTTTATAATTCTTTTTTCTTTGCTTTTATAAAGTTGTAAAGATAAATTATAGATGGTATAATTTAAATAATAAAAATATTTTAGAAATGGAGTATAAATGTAGTATGAAAAAAGGTCTAAAAATAACTTTAATTATGTGTTTAATTATAGCAATAGGATTATTTTTAATAGCTAAATTTGTAAATGCATCAAAAATAGTAAAAGAAGAAAATATCTTAAAAAATGCCTCTATGATTATTAAAGATAATACTTTAACTAATAATGGGTGTAAAGTTATTATAACAGATACTGAAAAAGAAGAAATCCATACGTATGGAAATGGCTATAGAATAGATAAAAAAGAGAATAACAAATGGGTTTATATGAAACCTAAAAAAGATATAGGATTTACTATGAATGGTTATCGTGTAAAAGAGGATAATAAATTAGAGATGGACATTAATTGGAGTAATGTTTATGGTAATTTAAAACCGGGACATTATAGATTAGTTAAAAGTGCTGCAATACAAATGAATAACCAATATAAAGGTGATGGGGTTGTTTATACAGAATTTACAATCGAGTAATTTTATATTATAAGGCAAGAAATAATATAAGATTAAAAGTAAACCATTAGTATGTTTAAAAAGCTAGTTATAAATGTTATAGTTGTTCTTGAAAGGAGAAAGTTATGGATCAAGAGCGTATTGGCAAATTTATTGCTAAACAAAGAAAATTAAAAGGATTAACTCAAGAAGAACTAGCAGAAAAATTAGGTATTACTAAAAATGCTGTAAGTAAGTGGGAAAGAGGTTTATGTTTAATGGATATGTCTTTATTAAAACCTCTTAGTGAAATACTTGGAGTAGGTGTAAATGATATACTTGCGGGGGAAATTATCGAGAGTAAAGATATCGAAAAAAAGAGTGAAGAAAATATCATCAAATTAACGGAATTAGTAAATTTAAAATCTATGAAATATGGTATTATAGGTATGGCTTTATTTTCTATAATTTTAATACTTATCTCATTTTTTAAGGATACATCAATGGCATCTTTGGTTAGTTTATTATGTGCTTATAACTGTGTTACTTTTTTGAGTCGCTATAAAATAAAAAAAGATAAAACAGATTTATTAACTGGGGTTATGTTTTTTATCGCGGTTATTTGTAATACTATTGCCTTTATATTATCTTAATTATGGGATGATTTATTAATTCAAATTGAAGTTATAGTAATTTAAAAAGGGCAAGTTAAATATCAAGAGTAATTGTAAACATGGAGAATGTATGCTATAATTTAGCCAATAAAAATATTTAGAGAAAATATAAAAAGAGCTAAAAATTATTTTAATTGCAAGTTTTAGGAAACAGATTGGAGCTTTTTTTAGGAGGGTAGTAAAATGACTATCGAAGAAGAACTTTTTAGAAAAACAAAAATTGACTTTGATAAAATATCTAAATATGGTTTTAAGAAAGAAAAATCTATATATAAATATTCAAAAAATATTATGAATAATGCTTTTAGAGTAGATGTCGAAATAAATGATAATGGTGAGGTAAAAGCTACAGTTTTAGATTTGGCTTTTGGTGAAGAATATACTAACTTTCGTGTTCAGGAAAATATGGGTTCTTTTGCAAGTCAGGTAAAGGAAGAATTTAAAAATTTATTAATAGATATTAGAAATAAATGTTTTATAGAAAATTATTTTTTATCTGAACAATCAAATAGAATAGCTAAGGCAATAAAAGAAATGTATGGTGATGAGCCAGAGTTTGAGTGGGAAAGGTTTCCGGGATTTGCTACTTTTAAAAATAAAGATAGTAAAAAGTGGTATGGCTTAATAATGAATATTTCCAAAAATAAGTTAGATATTAAAGCTCCAGGTGAAGTGGAAATAATTAATATAAAGCTTAAACCAGAGGAAATAGAAGATTTATTAAAACTTGAAGGATTTTATCCTGCTTATCATATGAATAAAAAAAGTTGGATTTCAATTTGTTAAATGATACAGTAGCAGATGAAATAATAATGAACTTAATTAAAGAAAGTTACTCATATACGGTTATAAATAGTAGTCTTAAAAATGCATGGATAGTTCCAGCTAATCCTAAATATTTTGATGTAGAAGAAGCTTTAAGAAAGAATAAGACAATAATGTGGAAACAGAGTACAGAGATTAAAGTAAATGATATTGTTTATTTATATGTTGGGAAACCTTATTCTTCAATTATGTATAAATTTAAAGTATTAGAAGTAAATATTCCTTATGATTATAAAGATGAAAATATAAAAATGCAAAAGGCTATGAAAATAGAGCTTATAACAAAATATAAAAAAGGGGAGTTATCCTTTGACAAATTAAAAGAATTTGGAATAAATGCCGTTAGGGGGCCAAGATTTATGCCACTTGCTTTAGATGAATACATTAATAAAATTGAAAAGTAAATTACAAATTGTTAGTTAGATAAATAGTTATTTTAGGTGGATGATGATAACTTAAAATAACTTTTATAAACAAAATTTAGATTGAATTAAACATATTAAAAAAGTTTATAATAAAGCTAATTTTTCAAATTTATTAATTTACTAACTAGCCTTATAAATGTTATAATACTTAATATGAAATACATAACTAGTATTTAAGAGGAGTAATTATGAAAAATATTAAGAAAATTTTAAATATGCTTAAACTTAATGCAAAAGCTTTGGTAACTTTTGAACTTATCTATAAAATTGTTTCGGCGGTTATTTTTATTCCTTTATTTTTGGGAATATTTAACTTAACAATGAAAATAAGTGGTTATTCGTATTTAACTTTTGAAAATATTTTTTCTTTTCTTTTAGAGCCATTTACTATTATTATGCTTTTATTATTAATAATTGTAATGACATTTTATTCTTTGATTGATATAAGTTCAATTATAGTTATTTTAGATAACTCTTATCAGAAGAAAAAAATAACAGCCAAAGAAGCATTTATAACTTCTCTTAAAAAATTAAAAAAAGTATTTAATCATAAAAATATTTTAATAGCTTTCTTAGTCTTGTTTTTAATTCCTTTTTTAAATATTGGAATATCTTCAAGTTTTGTATCAACTATTAAAATACCAGAGTTTATAATGGATTATATTATAAATAATAAAATGCTTGCCTCTTTATACGCTTTTGTGGTAATTCTTTTATGCTTTTTATTCTTTAGATGGATTTATTCTTTGCATTACTTTATTTTAGAGGATAAGAATTTTAAAGAGGCTCGAAAAAAGAGTATTAATTTAAGTAAGAAAAACAAAATAAAAGATTTTTTAGTAATTATGTTAACCCAGATTTGTACATCTCTTTTATATTTAATCGTGGTTTTAATAGGTATTTTCTTAATAATTTTAGTTAATAAAGTAATTGGTAGTAATCTTTTAGGTAATGTTACTATTACCATTATTTGGTTATTTATTGCTGTCTCTTTTGTTATTTTTACTCTTTTATCTACCCCAATTAGTTATGCATCTATAAGTGCTTTATTTTATTTACATAAAGAAAAAATTGCTGAAAAAATAGAACCTTTAAAAATAGATTATCAAGAAGTGAAAAGAAAAAGGAAGATTTTTAATATTTTTAAGATTGCTGTTATAATTGTTGCTATTATTAGTGGTACTATATTTACTTATTATGTTTATAGTGGTAAGTATAATTTTAATATAGAGTATGTTAGAAGAGTAGAAGTAACTGCTCATAGGGGTGCTTCTTTCCTTTATCCTGAAAATACAATTGTCGCCTTTAAAGGAGCTAAAGAATTAGGTGCTGATTGGGTGGAGCTTGATGTTCAACAAACAAAAGATAGAAAGTTAATTGTCTTACATGATACAAATTTAAAAAGAACAACAGGAGTAAATATGAATACTTGGGAAGCAACATATGATGAAATAAAAGAACTAGATGCAGGATCTTTCTTTAGTCTTGATTTTAAAGATGAAAGAATACCTTTATTAGAAGAAGCAGTCGCGTTTGCCAAAGAAAATAACATGAAACTTAATATTGAACTTAAACCAACTGGTAAAGAAGTAGATTTTGAAAAGTCAGTAGTAGATGTTATAGAAAAGTATGATTTTAGTGATATGTGTGTTATAACTAGTCAAGTTTATTCAGTATTAGAAAATGTTAAAGCTTATGATAAAAGTATTAAAACTGTTTATGTTATGAGTTTAGCTTATGGAGATATAACCAAACTAACTCATGCCGATAATTTTAGTATAGAAGCATCTAGTGTAAATAATAGTTTAGTAAAAAAAGTTCATAATGCAGGGAAAGAACTATATGTTTGGACAGTTAATACTGAAGAAAATATGCAAAAAATGATTAAATTAAATATTGATAATATTATTACAGATAATATTACTTTAGCTAAAGATACTATAGCTAAAAGTAGAACAAGTAATATTATAAAAGAATATATTAATTTTATTGAGAGTCTTTTTAAATAATTAGAGGTAAAAAATGGATCAAGAACGTATTGGTAAATTAATTAAAAAAGTAAGAAATAAAGCTAATTTAAGTCAAGAAAAATTTGGGGAAAAATATGGAGTAACTTATCAAGCTGTAAGTAAGTGGGAAAATGGGAAGAATTTACCCGATATAAGTATTTTAAGTGCTATATGTAAAGATTATAATTTAGATATAAATGAGTTTTTAAATAATAGTAAAAAGAAAAGAAAGATAAGCTTTTTAATTATTATTTTATTGGTTATTTTAATAGTAGCTTTAATAATAGTTATTCCTAGATTAAAAAATAATAAAGATAGTTTTGAATTTAAAAGATTAGAAACAGCTTGTGAGAATTTTGAGTTATCTGGTAGTATTGCATATGATAAAAGTAAAACTTCAATTTATATTTCCAATATTACTTACTGTGGCAAAAATATAGATACTAAATATCAAGAAATAGAGTGCAATTTTTATGAACAAGAGGGTAGCACTAAAACTTTAATTGATAGTTATAAATATAAAGGTAAAGAAATAAATTTAGAAGAATTTTTAAAAGATGTCAAATTTAATGTTGATCATTATTCTAAAACTTGCAGTATGTATAAAGAAAATGCTCTTCATTTAGAGATTAAAGCAAAAGATAGTAATGAAGAAGTTACAGTCTATGATATTCCTTTAAAGTTAGTGGATAATTGTGCTTAATTCAACCTATAGTTGAGATAATTCAACTTTTAAAATATAGCCTTTTAGGTTATTTTTTTATTATAATAAGTTTTAGAAAAAGGAGTGATAAGAATGAAGAAAATATTTAGTTTATTATTAATTAGTATTTTTGCTCTATCTTTAGTCGGATGTGGAGTAAAAGAAAAAAAAGATAATGGAGGACAAAAAGTGAGTGATGCTCTAAAATTTAAAGAGGAATACGAAAGCTTAAATGGCAAACTTAATAATAGTGATTTAGAACATCGTACTCTAAAAATCGCCGAAGATAATCCTTTTGTTTATATTACACCAGAAGAATTAATTGAAAAAATTCAGAATAAAGAAACTTTCTATGTTTATTTTGGCTCTAACTATTGCCCATGGTGCCGAAGTGTTATTGAAGAAGCTATAAAAAGTGCCAAAGATAACGATGTTACTGAAATTTATTATATCGATATTTGGGATGGAGACCATGTAGAAATATTACGTGATACTTATGAATTAGATAGTAATAATAAACCAGTTTTAAAAAGTGAAGGCGCTTCAGAATATCAAAAAATATTAGAATTATTTGACAATGTTTTAGGTGATTATACTTTAACTACCAGTAAAGGTAAAAAAGTCTCCGTTGGTGAAAAACGAATAACCGCCCCAAATTTTGTTTATGTTTTAGAAGGTAGTGCTAAAACATTAGTAACCGGAATATCAGAACATCAATCAAATTCTAGGGAAGAACTAACCGAGGAAATGCTTAAAGATGAAGAAAAAATATTCCAAGAATTTTTTAATAGTGAAACTTGTAGTGCTTTAGGTGATTGTTAAAAAGCTTTTAGAGCTTTTTTCTTTTGTCATAAAAAGGATTATTTAACGTAAATTTAAGTAGAGGTGTTAAAAATGAAGAAGATTATTTTCTTTTTACTTATAAGTGTTCTTTTATTTTCTAGTATTCCCGTTTCTGCTTTAAGTGATTCTTTAAATTTAGATGCTGCTAGTGCTATTTTAATAGATAATGCCAGTGGTAAAGTTTTATATGAAAAGAATAGTGAAGAGCAACTTCCCATGGCTAGTATGACTAAAATTATGAGTATGCTTTTAATCATGGAACAAATAGATAATGGTAACTTAAATTATTCAGATAAAGTATTAATTAGTAAAAATGCCAGTGGTATGGGTGGCTCTCAAGTATTTTTACAGGAGGGTGAAGAATATAAGGTTGAAGATTTACTAAAATGTATCGCCGTATCTAGTGCAAATGATGCCGTAGTAGCGATGGCTGAAAAAGTAAGTGGCAGTGTTGATGCCTTTGTAGAATCCATGAATAATAAAGCTAAATCTTTAGGACTTACCAATACCCATTTTGCTAATCCCCATGGCCTTGATAACGAAAATCACTATTCTACCGCGAAAGATATGGCCAAAATAGCCCAAGAATTATTAAAATATGAAGATATTCTTAAATTTACATCTATTTATGAAGATTATCTAACTAAACCTGATGGCTCTCAAATATGGCTTGTAAATACTAATAGATTAGTCCGATTTTATGATGGAGTAGATGGCCTTAAAACTGGCTATACAACTGATGCTTTATATTGTTTAACCGCCACTGCCAAAAAAAATGATATGCGCTTAATTAGTGTTGTAATGAAATCAAGTAGTGCTGATGCCCGAAGCAAAGATACTGCAACATTATTATCATATGGTTTTAATTCTTTTAAAAATAACGTAATTTATTCTAAAGATAAAGCATTAAGCCAAATTCCAGTAGAAAGAGGGAAGAAAGATCAAGTAAATGTTTATTTAAAAGAAGATGCAACAGAACTTTTAAGCATAACTGAAAAGAAAGATAACTATAGTTTTAATATCAAAGTAAAAAACATTATAGCCCCTAAAAAGAAAAACTCTGTAGTAGGTACAGCCGAAATAATTGATAATGAAGGAAATATAATCGCTGAACAAGATATAATTATTAAAGAAGACTTAGAAAAAGCCGGATTCTTTGATTATTTAAAATATAACTTAAAAACCATAACGGGCGGTAAATAATAACCCGCTTTTTTCTTTCTTTTAAATTATTAGATTGACTTTTATTCATAAAATATTTATAATCAAATTGTTAAGCAAGGATGGCGGAACAGGTAGACGCGCTACTTTGAGGGGGTAGTGGAGCAATCCGTGGGAGTTCAAATCTCCTTCCTTGCACCATTGGGAAATCTGTTCGAACTATTCGAACTTTTGATATAGGAATCAATCGAAAGATTGGTTTTTTCTTTTGTTAGAAAAAATCATAGTCGGAAAGGTTGGTGTCTATGGTAAATGTAATCAAAAAAGAAATTGATATGGAAGAATCTTTAAAGAAAAGAATTGAGATTATTTGTGATTTTTGTAATACAACCCCAATATTTATCAATGGTAGTATTCGTAAAATTGATAAGACAAACTTATCTTATATCGAACCTCATAGAATAATCATTAATAACAATATATTTCTTGCCTTTAATTATTCTAATGAAATCTATATCAATAACTTAAGTAAAAAGATTAAAATATCAGAACTTGAAAACTATATTAAGACTATGAACTAATACTTTATACCACGAACAAGACATAGACAAAA
>CANQDN010000017.1 GCA_947593275.1 uncultured Bacilli bacterium | reverse complement strand
ACATCACTATTAACTGTAACAGTATAAGAATTACCAAGCCATACTACAGGCGGAACAGTATCAACTATATCTAGAGTATATTCTTGTTTTATTTTGATATTATCTTCATTTATATATTCAAATTTAACTTTTTTGGGTCCTAGTTTTTTAGTATCTATTTTATAATCATTAATAATTGTACCATTAATATTTATAATGTAGTCGGATACTTTGATATCACTTAAAAATTCGGCGGTTAGATTTTCTTTTAGTTCAACAATTATAACAGCATGTTTAACTTGATAATTATAATATAATTTTTTAAAGCCAAAGATAAGTGCAATTATTATAAGTAAAATAATTAAAACAATGATAGTTATTTTGATAATTCTTTTTTGCATAAAATCACCTCTAAAAGATATTTTTATTATAGCAAAAGAAAAAACTTATTTAAAGTTTTTCTAAATAAGTTTATTAATTTTTGATAAAATATTCTTTATACCAAAGAAGAAATGAATAAATTGTATATATTTTACGATGGGCAGATATTTTACCATTTTTATGGTCTTCTAAAAGATTTAAAAGTTTAGATTGATCAAAAAATTCATTTACATAATCACTTTCAAATTCTTCTTTTATGATATTATAATATTTATCTTCTTTTAAGTATTCTTTAAATGGAACAAGGAAACCTAGTTTTGGACGATTGAACCATTCTTCAGGGATTTTTTCTTTGGCAGCTTCTCTTAGTGCTAGTTTACTTACTTTTTTATGAATTTTATATTTTTTAGGTAAAGTTAAGCTTAATTTAAAGACTTCTTTATCTAAATAGGGAACTCGAAGTTCTAAGGAATGAGCCATCGTTATTTTATCGGCTTTAAGTAAAATATCATTAGGAAGCCAAAGGTTCATATCAACGTATTGCATTCTTGTTACTTCATCTAAGCCTTTGGTTGCGTCAAAGTATGGTTTAGTTATATCACTTGCTTTAGTTTGATTTTGATATTTACTAGTTAAAATATTATTTGCTTCTTCATCACTAAAAATATTTGCTTGACCAATATAAGACTCACTTAAGGTTTTTGAACCTCTTATAAAGAAGCTTTTACCTTTAATATTAGGTAATTTTTGAGCAACTTTTAGATTAAACTTACGAATAAAGGTTGGTAAATGGCGATAAGCTCGCAGGATAATACTATTATCATAAGTTTGATAGCCACCGAATAATTCATCAGCACCTTCACCGGATAAAACTACTGTTACATCTTTTTTGGCAAGAGCACTTAAAAAATAAAGAGGAACACTTGATAAGTTCGCGTGAGGTTCATCAGAATGATATTGAACTTTAGGCAAAACTTCAAAAAAAGCATCAGGATTTATTACTTCATTTTTATTAGTTATATTTAATAATTCGCTTAAATGTTTCGCGGCATCTATTTCATTAAAGCCAAGATTTTCAAAACCTACCGTAAAAGTAGTATCAGGTTTTAGTAAAGAAACAATATAAGATGAGTCAATACCAGAACTTAAGAAGGCGCCAACTTTAACATCGCTTATTTTATGATATTTAACTGATGAAGTAATTTCAGTATTAATTTTTTTAACTGTATCTTTTAGAGAAACTTTTTTATTGGGTTCATATAAATAATTAAAATATTCTTTTATTTCAATAGAGCCATCTTTATATTTTAAATAATGACGAGGTTCTAGTTTATAAACACCACGAAAGAAAGTTTCATTTAAGGGATTATATTGGAAGTTAAGATAGATTTTTAAAGCTTCATTATTTACTTCTTTAATAAAATTAGGATTAGGTAAAAAAGATTTTATTTCACTACCAAAGAAAAAAGTATCATTCATAAAAGCATAATAAAAGGGTTTGATGCCAAAAATATCCCTGGCGGCGAATAATTCTTTGGTTTTAATATTCCAAATTACAAAAGCAAACATTCCTCTTAATTTATTTACTATTTTTTCTTCATATTCTTCATAACCATGGAGAATTACTTCTGTATCGGTTTCAGTTTTAAATATATGACCTTTTTCAATTAAATCTTTTTTTATTTCTTGATAGTTATATATTTCACCATTAAACATAATAACTAAATCGTTATTTTCATTATAAATTGGTTGATTACCTGTATTTAAATCAATTATACTTAAACGGCGAAAAGCCATGTTAAGAAGTTCATCGCAATAAAAGCCTTCACTATCAGGGCCACGATGAATAATTTTTTTACTCATTTCTTTAATTATGTTAGTATCTTTTTCTTTTTTATTTATGTATCCACAAAAACCACACATTGTTATCACCTACTTAATTAAAACATAAATTTACTTAATTTGATATATTTTTTTGATAATTCTTTTTCAAGAGTTTATATATTTCAATAACTAGTATAATTGTTAAAGAAAGAAGAAATAAATAAATTAAACTTGAAAAAGGAATGGAATGAGTTTCTAGTATATTACTTAAAAGAGGGATTTCCATAATAATTATTTGAAGTAATATTGAAGTTACGATAGTAATTATTAAGGAAGGATTACCCCAAATAGGTATTTTAGTGAGAGATTTACATTCACTTCGGCAGTTTAAAGCATGCATATTTTGGAGGAAAACCATAAGACACATGATATAACCACGAGCAATGGTTACTTCCATATTTTTACTTAATAAATAATACCAAACGAGAAAAACTAGAAGGCCCATAGTAAGTCCTGATATTAAGACTTCTTTTAATAGTTCTTTATTGAAAAGATTTTCTTTAGGGTCGCGAGGTTTGGCAGTCATGATATTATCCTCCATTTTTTCAAATGATAAAGAGAAATCTTGAAGCCCGTCCGTTACGAGATTGAGCCATAAAAGTTGAATAGCAACAAGAGGCATAGGTAAATTAAATATAACGGATAAAACAAAGAATAAAACTTCTGCTAGACCACAAGAGATAAGAAAATAACAAACCTTACGAATATTATTATAGGCATTTCTTCCTTCTTTGATACCTTCAACTAGAGAAGTAAAGTCATCATTTTGCAAAATCATAGAAGATGTTTCTTTAGCAATATCGGTGCCACTTCCCATTGCAACACCAATGTTAGCGGCTTTTAGGGCTGGAGCGTCATTTACACCATCACCGGTTACAGCGACAAATTCGCCATTTTTCTTTAAAGCGTTTACTATTTCTAATTTATTTAAAGGGGTTACTTCACTAAAAACTGTTTTAGTTTTAATATATTCACAAAAAGATTGTTCTCCTTTTTTTAATTCTTTTTCAAGTTCGTAACTCGTGGATATTTCTTTTTTATTGGTGATTAAGCCAAGAGATTTACCAATAGAATAAGCAGTTAGAGGTTGGTCGCCAGTAATCATTAAAACTTTGATGCCTGCGTTTAGACATTCTTTTATGGAATTTTTAGCATCCTCTCTAATTGGATCTTGAAAGGCAACTAAACCTTTATATATTAAATCTTTAACTAATGAGAGGTCATATTTGGTGGGAGTTTTTATTTTTATTTCACCACTTGCAACAGCGATTAAACGATAACCTAAACTAGCTAGATGATTGTTTTGTTCTTGAATTAATTCTTTATTAATTTTAGTTTTATTAGTATTCATATATTTAGAAAAGGCTAAAACTTTTTCTAAAGCACCTTTTACAGTAACATATGTTTTGCCATTAGTTTCATAGAATACAGCAGAATAACCATTTTCAGATTCATAAGGTATTCTTTTTAATATAGTAAGAGTATTGGTTTTTATTTTTAGGTTAGTAGCAAGTTTTAAAAAGGCTATATCAATAGTATCACCAATATAGGTATTATCTTTACTTTTTAAAGCTTCATTATTTATATAACCTAAAGTGGCTATTTCTGTTACTTTTTCGTTATAATTTAAATCAGTAGTTAGATCAACAGTTGTATTATCTGGTAGAGAAATTAAGCAAGCTTTTTGTTCATTTAAGGTGAGAGTGCCAGTTTTATCTGAAGCAATAACGGTACAACTGCCTAAACTTTCGACAGCATTTAAGCGTTTTACAATAACTTGTTTTTTGGCCATCCGATTAGAGCCGATAGTTAAAGCCATAGTTAAAGCAAGAGGTAAACCTTCAGGCATAGCAGAAACGGCAAGAGCAATAACAGATAAGAATATTTCACTTCGAGGTATACCTTTTAAATATAATATATAAGCGATTAAGATACTTATAATAATTATTAAAAGGCTTATTTGTTTGGAGAATTTATTCATTCTTATTGTTAGAGGAGAAGTGGAGGATTTAGTATAAGTAAGAGAGGTTGCTATTTTACCTATTTCGGTGTTAAGAGAAGTTGCTATAACAACGCCTGTTACTCTTCCTTTTATAATAGTAGTGCCAGAATATAACATGTTGCTTCTTTTATTTAAAGGAAGAGTACCTTCTAGAGTTTCATTAGTTTTGGGAATATTTATACTTTCACCAGTTAAAATGCTTTCATCTACGGTTAGATTATCACTTGTTAATATACGAATATCCGTGGGAATTTTGGCACCTGATTCTAATTCGATGATATCACCAGGAACTAAATATTCGGAGTCTAATAAAATATAGTTATTATCTCTTTTAGTTTTAACATTTACTTTAATAAGTTTGGAGAGACTATCAGCATTTTTTTCGGCTTTCCATTCTTGAAAAGCTCCTAATAATAGATCTAGGACAATAATAAAAATAATAACAAAGGCATCAATTATTTCATTTATTAGAAATGAGAAAATAACGGTGATTATTAAAAGAATTACTAAAGGATCAAATAGGCCACGAATAAAAATTTTTAAAAAGCTTTCAGTTTCCTTTTTAGGTAGTTTATTTAAACCATAGGTTGATAATCTTTTAGTTGCCTCCTTTGTTGTTAGTCCTTCCATTTCAGTATTTAATTCTTTTAAAACTTTGTTATTATCTAAATTATACCATTTCATAACATCATCTATCCTTGTATAAATATTATAACACGTATGGGGCTTAGTTGGATAGAGTAAATTTTATTTATTGTTATCTTTCATATTTTGAGTGGCATAATAGTAAGCAGTACAGAACCATTAAAGCTATGCATTAATTTTTATTTAATAACTTCTCTTTTTCTAATTCTTTAATAGATTTTTTAGGAGTTGGCAAATCTTCAGGCATAGTTGTTCCTAATTTTTTCATCGTTTCTCTTATTATTCTTCCTACATTATAATGAGTATCGGTGGCAATAATTTCATCAGGCTTGTTTTGCTTTTCTAATAAACTCTCAGTTTGAGTTATTCTAAATATATTAGCGCCTAATTCAACACTACCCATATTATCTAGTATTTCTTCTCGATATCTTAAGCCTTTTCTTTTGGCAATATCATCGGCGGTTTCACCATTATATAGCCCTTTATATCCAGCATTAGTAAATCTATCAAAATTTTTTACACCTTTTTCTTTGGCTATTTTGTATAATTCTTTATTACCATCTCTTGTTTGAATGCGGCGATATAATCTTTTTTCATCTTCATTAAGTAGGTTATATTCTTTTTCAGTTAATTCAATTTTTCTAGTTTGAACGGCAAAATATGTTTGAGCTAATGCAACTGTTTCATATTTTGGATTGGAATTTTGGACTATTAAGTAACAAGCATATCTACTTAATTTATAATCAATTACTGCTTTAGAAGAAACTCCTGTTTTTACTATTTTGGTGTTTACACCAAAATTGGAATTAATATCATTATTACTTTGGGAACAGGCTATTTGAGCTTTTTCAATAACTGATAAAAAATATCGCCATTCTTTATAACCCAAAACCTCTTGTAATTCTCTTGCACACCAATATTCATTGCCATACTCATCATAATGTTTAATTTCTTCAAATGTTTTTTCTTGATATTTTTCTAATTCATTTTTCATTTCAATTCCCCCTATGATTAGATTATATCATAAGAATATATGTATGTCAAATAAATGTTTGCATATTAAGTGTTTTAAAAAGACAACGTTAATTGTCTTATTCATCAAATCTAGCATCTAAATAATAAATGGGTCTACCCTCTTCATAGTATCTTTTTTCAAAGTCGGTCATAATATTGGGAATAGGAATTTCATTATGATGGAGATCTAAACTAACTCTTTCAAAAGTATACCAATATTGGGATAAAGTTTCTAGAGAATAGGCGAATAAGCCTTTGTTGTCGGTTTTTAATATTATGTGTTTATGTTTTTTAAAGATCTTGTCATATAGTTTTAAGTAGCTTATGTGAGTGAATCGTTTCTTTTCGTCAATCTTTTTAGGCCATGGTTCAGAAAATGTTAGATAGATAGTGTCTATTTCTTTTCCAAAAACTTGGTCTAAGTCTCTCGCGTCCATATTAATTAATTTTAAATTAGGAAGATTTAGATTAGATAGTCTATCAACGGCTTTGACCATTTGAGAATCAACTAGTTCAATACCAATATAATTTATTTTGGGATTAGCTTGAGCCATTTTGATAATAAATTCTCCCCTACCCATTCCAAGTTCAATATTTATGGGATTATTATTGCCAAATAGTTCTTTCCATTTATTTTTATAGTTGGTGGGATTTACTATTAGATATGGTGATTTACTAATTATTTTATCAGCATTTTTTATTTTATTATATTCCATTTAATCACGTCCTTTTTGTATTATAACAAATATTATTAAAATAAAATAGTATAAATTAATAATATTATAGAAGATGTTAGAATTGAAAGGATTATTAGGCTTCCGACTTTGATTAAATTATTGGTCTTTATTTTTTGGTTATTAAAGCCTAAACAGTAATATAGATAAGTGCTTTTTTCTTCATCAATTAGGATGTTATGGATTGTTACTATTAAAATAATTAAAAATATAATACCAAAAACAGCATAGACGATGTTAAATAGAGTAACATAATCTTCATATAAACTTGGGCCTCTATCAAAACTACTTAGGATGGGCTCGTGATTTTCAATATGACCATAATCTGACATTTCATCAACGTCTAAATCTAATTTTGCAACATTTATTTTCTTTAAAATTTCTTTTTCAGTTTTTGCGTGTTTAAACCAATCATTTAATTTAATTGTATAGTAATAGTATTCTTTTTTGGGAAGTAATTTATTGTACATTTCTTCACTTATATACGCTATTTTATAATTTTCTTTATAATTGACGTCTAAATACATATCTACTTTAAATGAGATTGTTTCATCTTTATAGGGTATTTCTATTATGTTACCATCTTTATTAAAATAATCGGTGATAAGGCTATACATTATAATTTCATTATCTTTTAAAGATGGGTTTTTGAAGTAAAAGATTCCACCTTCTTTTGATGCTCTATAAGGATAATTAGAGCCAGTAATGCCAGTTTCTACTTCTTTGATATTTTTTATTTTAAGTAGTTCTTCTGTTACATCTTCTTTAGTTGCTATATCAATGGTAGATGTAATAAATTTTTCATTACCTATTTTTATATATTCTAATCTTTTATAGTTTAAAATTAAAAGGAATGTTAAAATTAAAGTTAGAATAATAAAATAGATACGACTCGTTTTTTTGCGATAAAAATCTTTAAATATCATAGTTTGTCCTCCAATAAATCATAAACACTGCGATTGTTTATTAGATATTTCATTAAAAATTTAAGACAGATAACATTTAATATAAATATAATTAAATAAGTTAGTAAGAAACTAGTTAGAGGAAGTCTTAAATTTTCAGTACTTGTAAATACGAAATAAGATACATAAGGAATATTAATTAAATAATAATAGACTAGTAAAAAGATAATAGTTGTTATTATAAAACAGAGAGTAAAAATAAGAGTGTTTTCTAATAGTTCTATTTTATATATTTCTTTATTAGTGTAACCTGTTGCTTTTAAGATGCCATAATCGGATATGTGGTAACGAATTTTCTTTTTGATGAAATAATAAATTACTAAATAAGATATTAGGGTTGCTAGAAGGGAAGCAAAGATAGGAATATATTTTAAGCTTTCCATGTCACCATTACTTGTTTGGGGAACATGATAGTTTATACCCATATTCTTGAGGATACTTGCAACTTCTTCAACGTTTTCATTTTTATCTATTTTTATATCATAATCATTTTTAGGATCGATGGGAACTAAAGTATTAAATAATTCTTCATTTATATAACAAGTATTCATACTATCCATCACTTTAAAGTAATCGTATGTGCCCACTATTTTTAGAGTTTTAGTTACATTTTCATAATTAATAGTAAAAGATGTGCCAATTAAGTTTTTATCTTTAATAAAATATTTATGATTAAAGCCGTTTCTTTCGTCTATTTCATAGGGGTAGAATTTTGTTGCACATACTACTTCATCAGCATTTTGGGGTAGTCTTCCTTTAATTATTTTAAGTTCATTTTTATCTAATAAAGGTTTAATATCAATATCAGCATCTTTAAAGTTAGCGAAGTTTTTCATTGTTAAGGAAAGAGTACCTTGATTTCTTTTTTTAATATATATTACGTGATCTAGGTTCACAATTTCTTCTATTTCGTGAGGTGTAATACTACTACTTACAGATATAGTACGATAGAAACTATTTCTAGTTAGTTCATCTTTTTTATAGTTATTAAAATAGTGATAAATAGTTAAGCTTATTAGTAAGCTAAAAATTAGAAAGCAAGATACAAACATGAAGATGATATTGCGTTTTTCTAAGAAACGACGTTTAATAACAAAGAATATATCAGATATTTTCATGAGTTTCTAATTTTCCTTTTTGGATTATTAAAATTTCATCAGCATATTTTTTGACATTATCACTATGACTAACTACAATTACACATTTACCTTTTTCGCTTAGTTCTTTTAAATAATTAAAAATAATAGTTTCATTTTCTTCATCTAAGTTACCTGTTGGTTCATCAGCGAGGATTATTTCAGGATCGTTTGCGAGAGCTCTGGCCATGGCTATTCTTTGTTTTTCACCACCGGATAGTTCTTTAGGAAAATGGTTGATTCGCTCCTGTAATCCTACTAATTCAAGCAGTGATAAAGCTCTTTTTTGACGGTCATTTTTGGGTATTTCAGGATTAATTAACATAGGGAGAATTACATTTTCATAAGCTTTTAGATGATCATTTAGATAAAATTCTTGAAAGATAAAACCGATATGTTTCATCCGAAGTAAAGATAATTCTTTATCATTTAAAGTGGATATATCAGTATTATTAATGGTGTATTTGCCACTGGTTGGTTTTTCAATTAAGCCCATAATCTTAATTAAAGTTGATTTACCTGAACCACTGTGACCCATTATAGCGTATAGTTTACCTTTTTCGAATTTATACGTTAGGTTATTTAGGGCGGTTATTTGTTCATTTTTTAAATTATAAGTTTTAGTTATATTTTCGAGATTCATAAAAACTCACTCCTTTATTATAATATAACATATATTAACTCAAAAATCTATTAAATATTTAGGATATACGATAGTGACCGACTATTTTGTAGTTTGTTAAGACATCTTGTTCATATTCTTTTTGATTAGCACTCGCATGATGATAAATAAAAGGAATGCCTTTTCGATTTCGATGTTCGGAGATAATCGCAATATGTTTAGTAAAAACTACAATGTCGCCACCTTGCCATTTATCGATTTCTTTGGGGTTTAAAGTTAGACTTGTAGTGTTTCTATCAAAGTAGGTTTTTAAATTATTTACGCGTCTAAAATCAATATTTTTGTCGATAACTTCGAGGTTATAAACATCAGGATTATTTTTGATGTCTTCGTTTAATAGTTCTTTTATGTCATAACCAGCGCCAAGAAGAGCGAATGCGACAACATCAGTGCAAACACCATAGTTATCGTCGGGATAGCCAGTTCCATAATATTTGCTTTTATATTTAGGTTTAGTGGAAAGATAGGATTTAGCACTATTTAGAATGTCTGTTTGATCATCAATGCCATCATTATCTTTATCTATATTACTAATATAATCAGGAATATTAAAGGTTTTATTGGTATATTTAGAATGGGGAATAATATTAAAATAATATAATAAATAGATAGATAGAATTATTAATAGAATGCTTATAATTAGTAGTTTCTTTTTCATATGAACCTCTTTTTTAAAAAAGATTAACTAAGTAATCTTTATTTTTTTAAACTTAATCCGTCTTTAAAGGCGTTTCCTACTTTGGTATTTACTTTATAATAACCATGAGTATAGGGATCAAAAGCTATCGCGTCTAATAGATTTATATCAACATTATTATTGGTCATGATGCTTTCTTCGGCACTAACATTCACTATTTTACCGATTACTCCACAGCCATATTCACCATTTTGATATTCAATAAATGTGCATTCCATACAGATTGGAAATTCATTAATAATTGGAGCATCTACTAGTTCGGATTTAGTATAGGTAAGACCACTTTTGGCGAATTTATCGGGTGTAGTATTACCAGAAGTCATACCAAAATAATCAGCTTCTTTTACGTGTTTACTATCGGCTAGGCTTATAGTAAAAGCTTTTCTTTCTTTAATGTTTTTAACAGTTTTATGGGTTTCAGTGAGGTTTAGTATTACCATATCACGATCAAGCATAGTACCCCAGGCAGCATTCATAACATCAACGGTGTTATCTTCGTTAAAAGTAGCAATCATTAAGACAGGCATAGGGAAAATTGCTTCAGTAGTTTTAATATTCTTTTTCATTTAAATCATTCCTTTTCTAATTTAAGTATATCATAAATAAATTATTATTTGGGTATTTTTTAAATTTCTTTACAATATTTAACATTATTTATCTAAAACTGGTATAAACCATGATTTTTTAACATTTACTAATAAAACTTTAAGAGTATTATCAGAAAAGGCATTTTTAATCTTTTGATATTCATCTTTATTAAATTTTTCACCAAAAGAATTAATAAACAAATTATCTTCAGAATAATAGTCAAACCAATTTAAAAGAATATCATAAAATTCATCATCATCGGGGATTTCACGGTTAGAAATTAAATTATACATATCATCAAGGGAATATTTAGAATTTAAATATTTTAGCTTTGATGTTTTGTTTTCTTTAACTGAACTATTATTAGATAATTTTGGAACTTCATTAGCTGTTTTTAATTTTAGTTCTACTTTAAAAAGTAAAGATATAACTAAAAGGGCTAAAATAAGAAAACATATCTTAGTTTTTCTCGGCATATTATTTCTCCTTTCTTCTGGAAAAAATAATATAACACTTTTTTTAAAATGTCACGCTCAATAATTTAACATGAACAATGGTAAAAATATGAACAAAAAATAGTTTTAACTAACACTCAGATATTTATCAAAATAATTTATTTTAAAATAATCATATAATTTTGATTCTTGGTAATTCATGTTTTTAATATCAATATTAAAGGAATCTAAGAGCTTTTTATTTTCGCTTTTACTATAATGGAGATTAGTGGTTCCTATTAAAAATAACCACTCTGTTACAGTTTTACCTTCTATTTCATTTACAACAAATAAACCGGTAGTTTTATAATAATATAGATCAATTTCTTTAGATTTTTCTTTGATATTATAAGTATATATACCATTGTTATTTTTAAATTTTTTAATAATATTATCAGGAATATTTAAAGGTTCTTCTTTAATAGAATTACTTTCATTACTTATAGAAAGAGTTTCTTTTGAGAATAAATTTTTATTGGTATATTCTTGTTCTAAATATAATTTTATTGTTTCTTTATTTGTATCTGTTACAATTTCTAAAGAAAAGTTTCCGTTCATTTTTATAAGATCTTTATAATTAAAATATTCATTGTAACCATTTTTATCTTCAAGATAAATATAAGAAGATGTAGTGGTAGCAAGTAATTTAGAAGAGTTGTTTTTATTATATTTTAAATTTAAACCTTTTATTGAAGAATTATTATTAGACTTTACTGCAAGGGTTAAAATTATTTTATCTTTATTAATAAATAAAGAACCAATATTAATAGCAAAATTATTAGATTCACCGGTTATTTTATACATTTTAATAGTATTATAAGAAGTTATAAAATAATAAAATAAAAAAGTAATTATAAATATGATAATAATTGATATAATTGTAAATATACATTTTTTTAATTTAGTGTTTAAATGTTTAAGATAATTATAAAATTCGGGAGTTGCTTCATTGGGATTATCTAATTTTTGGGCAGTATATAATTCCATTACACTTACATTTAATTCTTTAGATAGAGAAATAATTTTATCATGGCTTGGAAATATATGACCTAATTCTATGTGAGATAAAGTAGATCTAGAAATATAGATTTTACTTGCAAGTTCTTCTTGAGTTAAGCCTTTTTCTTCCCGAAGTTGTTTAATAAATTGGCCTATTTTTTCTTTATTCATGTTTATCAACTCCGTTTAACAAATTATATCATAGATAAATTATTATTTATAGTATTTGATAATAAAACTAGTGAGGTTGTTATTTGAGGTTACAGATATTTTGCCATTATCTTCTTCGATTATTGATTTAGCTAAAGCAAGGCCTATACCAATACTGTCTTCTTTAGAATTGGCGCGTTTATAAAACCTTTGGAAAATGTTTTTTAAGTCTTTTTTACTAATAGTACTACCTTTATTAGTTATAATAAGAGAAGTATATATTTTATTATTAGAACAATTTATTTCGACTATTTCATTGGGAATGGAGTGCTCTATAGCATTTTTTAGGATGTTAGTTAAAGCTTCGATTTGCCAATTTTTATCACAGATTATTTCAGTATTTAGGTTGCCTTTTAAAGTGATATTAATATTTTTTAAGTCTGATAAACTAGAGACGTTAGTTATAGATTCTTCGATTATGGATTTTAAAGAGGTTGTAGATCTTTTAAAGGTTATGGCGTTTACATCAAATTTAGAGAGTTTTAATAAAGATTCAATAAGAAACTTTAGGTTATAAATATCATGGTGCATTTTATGGAGATAAGATAGTTTTTCTTGGTTAGTTAAGTTGGGGTTATCTTTTAAGTTATCTAAATAAATTAACAGAGATGTTAAAGGGGTTTTTATTTGATGAGAAATATCTTCTAAAGATTTTTTTAATTCTAGTTTATCTTTTAAAGTATTATCAGTTTCTTCTCTTAAAGTTAGAGTTATTTTATAAATAGCGCTTTTTAATACAGATAGTTCGCCTTCCGTCATTTTATCTAATTCTAGATTATAATCATGGTTATTTATGCGATCTATTAGAGTAATTATTTCTTTTATTTCTTTATTCTTTTTGTGATTATATCTTAAATAAAGGAGTATTAAAAGACTTGCAAAAAGAAGTAAAATAGCAAGTTCTATTAGAGAATATTTAAGATATAGAGAGTTATTTTCGGAGATTAGATCATCTTTTTTTAAGTCATAACTAAATTCTTTAAAAAGATTAGAAGATGGAGACTCACTATTAATTATTTCTAAAATAGTATTAGTGTTTATATTGGGATATTTTGTTTTTAGATTAGTAGCGATTGAGTTTAGTTTGGTGTTATAGTTTTTTAGATAAGTGTAGTAGGTTAGTTTATTTAAAGAAAGAAGAGTTAAAATAAAAATAGTAGAAATAATTAGACTTGTTATAAATGTTTTTTTAAAGTTATGCATCAATACGATACCCCAATCCTTTTATAGTGGTTATTATGTCAGTGTTAAGTTTGTCTTTAATTCTTTTAATATAGACTGTGATTGTATGATCATCGACATCATTGCCTGTGATTTCCCATATCATATCAAGTATAGTATTTCTAGTTACTATTTGGCCACGATTTAATAATAAGAGTTGTAATAGGTGAAGTTCTATGGCGGTTAGTTCTAGGGGTTTGTTATTCTTTTTGATGGTCATAGTGGTTAAATCAAAGGTAAGATTTTTTATTTTAATTATGTTTTCTTTTTTAGTTCTTAAGAGAATTTTTTTTACACGAGCGATTAGTTCTTTCGTGGAAAATGGTTTAGTTAAGTAATCATCAGCGCCCAGGGTTAGGC
>CANQDN010000016.1 GCA_947593275.1 uncultured Bacilli bacterium | reverse complement strand
TTTTCAAATATGAATTGAGTATCAGCCTTCAGGTTAATTACTGGGCGCAAACCATACGTGTTGGTCACACGGCTCCAGGTGAAGAGGTAGCCGCCATCCGAAGGCACATAGAACACGAAGGCGTCCGGAGCACTAGACGGAGACATTGTCCAATAAAACTGACCTGTATTTAACCAAAATCCTGAATTAGCCTTTGAATCTACTCCACCGGCAAAAGCTACTTCATCGGCAGTTATAAGTCCTATTGGATATTCTAAACTTTGTGTTCCAGTTATAATTGTATCTGTTCCATTTTGTTTTATTCCTTTTGATCCTGTATATGTAAAATAATCTTTATTTTTATTCATAATATTATCTTTATTAGTATAAGTTGTACTACATTTTAATGTTGGTTGTTTATGACTATATAATCTTAAATATGCCCCATAATATGTGCCAGTTGTACCAGTGCCTCCAGTATCTGACATCTTCGTTTCATCCCAAGAAGTACTACTACCAGTCGATCCGCTTCGATCATTACAGAAACCTGCATTTGGGTCTATTCTTCCACTACCATTATTCCATTCATCTGCTAAATTTGTAGTAAACCAACTTTCTAATTGAGTTAAAGCTGTACTTTTTGTTGCACCAGTTCCATATCCGTGCATATCATTATCTTTATATTCATAACCTACATACTTGTTATTATTAGACGTAGAATTAAAAGCATACGTAGAACTAATTTGAGTACCTGTTCCAGTCTTTGCAGCACTGCCACTTCCTGAATATATGAGTCTAATAGTTCCATCTCCATTTATTCGAATGATTCGCCAATATATATCATTTTGGCTACTATCTTTTCCAAATTTGACCCAGTTGTTATCTACGGTTCCTCTAAAATAATAGCTAGTCCCAAAATCATCTACTGATTCATATACTCCATTTTCTTCTATATCACAACCACCACAAGCAGTCTTACTAAAATCTTCTACTTCTCCTTGTGAATGTAAATCTAATTCCGCTAATGTTTTATCAGAAGATTTTACGAACTTTACAAAACATCTCTCTTCAGGTGCTAAATTCCCTATTATATGTTCTCCACTACTATTAGTATATAATTTTGCTAAATTATCTTTTGATCCATTAAGCATACAATAACTATTATCTGTATCTATTACATATCCTGATTCAGGCATTTTATCAATTTTCTTTTCTTCTTCTCCATCTACTTGATACATAGCTATACTATTATAATTATCATTCACTTCTATTCTATCTTTTAATACATACTCTTCCCTTTGTTTATTATCTTTCTTAAATGTAAACAAACAAACCAAAAGAATACCCACTACTCCCATTACTAATACTTTATTTAACTTCATTGCTTTCTCTCTTTCCCTTCTCAATTATATTATAATTTTCTAACTTATACTAAAATTATAATTTACCAAACTGTAAATGTCAAGAAAAATGTCGGCATATTAGCCAAAAAATTTTAAAATACCCCTTTTAATGAGAAAATTATATCGGTGATTTTATGAACTATGGTAATAATTTAAAGCTTATAAGAACTGCCGAACTATGGACTCAAGAAAAAGTCGCAGATTCTCTAGGAATAAAAAGGAGTACATATAAAGAATATGAACTTCAAAACAGTATCATCCCTTTAATTCATTTAAATAACTTTTGTAATATATTTGATATTTCTCTTGATTATATCTTTAATTTATCTTCTAATAAAAAATATCGTGACACAAAAGAATCCATTGATAAAAAAGAAGTAGGTAAAAGATTAAAAGAATGGCGCAAAGAAAAACATCTAACCCAAGAAAAACTCGCAAGTATTCTTAATACTACTCACTCAGTAATCGCTGATTATGAGCGTGGAAGATACTTAATTGCAACACCCTTTTTATATACTATTTGTAAAAACTATAATATATCTGCTGATTACTTATTAGGTCGTATTTCTAAAAATCCCTTTTAAAATTTATGACAAGTTTTTGAAATAAAGTTTACACAACCCCCATTTTTAAGGTATAATTATAATTGGTGAGTACAATGGCAAAAAAGAAAAAAACAAAAGCTCAAGAAAAAGAAAATTTTGAATATAGTGTCGAACTTACAGGCCTTATTTTAATATTAATAGGTATAATTGGTTTTGGTTTTGGCTTAGTTGGCGCTTTAATAAAAAAATTCGCAATGTTTTTAGTTGGGGGTTGGGCCTGGATCTTCTTATTAATATCTGTCTTAATTCTCGGAAGTTACATGCTTTTTAAAAGACGTCTTCCTAAATTCTTAAGTCAAAGATTAATCGGTCTTTATGTTATCATGCTAACTATTTTAATGGCTAGTCACTTTGGTTTTGTCGCCAATTGTAAAAACGCTACCGACATATTCCAAACAACTATCGATCAATATATGGAAAGAATTGCCACCATTGGTAATAATACTGCTTTATTTACAAGTGGTGATACATCAATTGAAATAGGTGGAGGTATTATTGGTGCGGCCGCATCTGCTCTACTTAGTAGTCTATTTGGCCCAACTGGTTCTAAAATAGTCGCTATAATATTAGTTATCTTTGGTATTATCTTATTATTTAATATTACTATCGCTGATATGTTTAAAAAGTTTAAAGACTTCTTAAAATCTCTAAGTGGTAATACTGAAGAAGAAAAAAATGATTTACCTAAAGAACCTAAAGCTTATGATTATGAAGATGAAAAATCTCTAGAAGAACCACCTAAAAATGATAAAATAGTTATAACAAGCATTGAAGAACTTAATAATAATGATAAACTAATGCCTATAAAAGAAAACTTAGAACAACCTAAAAAATCTTATGAAGTAAACTCAACTTATACTCTTCCCCCATTATCTTTACTTGATGATGTAAAAACAGAAAAGAAAGTAAACTCTAATAATTATATAAGGAGTAATAAAGAAAACTTAGAAAGAGTCTTAAAAGATTTCCAAATAAATGGTCAAGTAGTAGAAATTCATATAGGACCCGCAGTTACCCAATTTGAAGTAAAAGTCCCAAGTGGTACAAAAGTAAGTAGAATAAGTGGTATAAATAAAGAAATAGCCCTTGCTCTAGCCGCTAAAGATGTTCGTATTCAAGCTCCAATCCCTGGCAAAAACACCATTGGTATTGAAATACCTAATCCAACCATCAGTATGGTTAAATTTAAAGAAGTTTTAGCTTATGATAATAAAGAATCCAGTAGTGGTAAAATCCTCGTTGCGTTAGGTAAAGATATCATGGGTGAGCCTAAACTTGCTGATTTATCTAAAATGCCCCATCTTTTAATCGCTGGTTCTACTGGTTCCGGTAAATCAGTTTGTACTAATACCATTATTTGTTCTATCTTAATGCGTTATAAACCGGATGAAGTAAAACTAATGCTAGTTGACCCCAAAAAGGTCGAATTATCCAATTATAATGGTATCCCTCACCTATTGTGTCCAGTTGTAAGTGATCCAAAAAAAGCTAGTATCGCTCTTCAAAAGTTAGTTGCCGAAATGGAAAAAAGATATGATATGTTTAGTGATAAAAATGTCAAAAATATTGCTGGTTATAATGAACTTATTGATAAAGAAAATAAAAACCGTGATGAAAAACTACCAAGAATGCATTATATAGTTGCCATAATCGACGAACTTGCTGACTTAATGCTTGTTGCCTCCAAAGAAGTTGAAGATTCAATCATGCGTATTACTCAAATGGCTAGAGCGGCCGGTATTCATTTAATTGTTGCAACCCAAAGACCATCAACTGATGTTATCACCGGTGTTGTAAAAGCAAACATCCCATCTCGTATTGCTTTCGCTGTTGCCAGTAACATCGATTCCAGAACTATCCTAGACTCCAGTGGTGCTGAAAAACTCTTAGGTAAAGGTGATATGTTATACTTACCAATGGGTGAAAATGTTCCAACTCGTATTCAAGGTTGTTTTATAAATGATAATGAAATAGCTCGTATAATTGATTATGTATGTAAACAGCAAAGTGCAAACTATGATAGTGAAATGGAAAACTTAAATGCCAGTGGAAATGGTATTCATGGCTCAGTTGGTGAACCTGAAGAATATGATGATCCAATGTATAATGAAATAGTCGAATTTGCAATTGAAACTGGTAAAATAAGTACTTCTCTTCTCCAAAGAAGATTTAGACTAGGCTATAATAGAGCGGCCCGTGTCGTAGATCTTTTAGAAAAAAGAGGTATTGTTGGTCCTGCAAATGGCTCTAAACCTCGAGAAGTTTTAGTTAAACTAGAAGATAATAATCCTCCTGAATAAAAAAATAAAATTGCAAATAAACTTATAATATGATAAAATATTTATGAAAGGATATGATCTTATGGCCAATATAAAGATTAAAAATAAAAACCAATCTCTTAAGAATACTCTTATTACCATTGGTATAATTATTGGAATTATTTTCCTAGTTCTTTATATTTATAAATGGTATTTAGTAAAAGAGGCAGAAAAATATGCCCGAAGTTATCTAATAACCACTAATACTATCAGTTATGAACTAAAAGAAATAGATGAAATAGATAACATCTTATCTGAAACAGCTAATTATTATTTTATCTATATTAGTTATACAAACGATAAAAATATATATAACTTTGAAAAAGATTTAAAACCAATAATTGATAAATATAACTTGCAAAATGACTTTTATTTCATAAATATTACTGACATAAAAGAAAATAAAAACTATAAAAGTAATCTAGCTAATAAATTAAAAGTTAGTACTAAAGATATTAATGATATTCCTGTTATTTTATTCTTTAAAGATGGTAAATTTATAAAAGATGTCTATACTATTAAAGACTTTAAAAATCTCTTAAAAGATGAAGGAATTGATAATATATAAAAGAATTACCCATCAGTAATTCTTTTTTTCTTCTTCTAATTTTAATCTTCTTACTAAAGAAAGTTCTTCACTATTTAAATCTTTAATACCTCTTTTTATTTGATAATTATATCTATTACGATGTTTAATATACTCTTGTAAAGCTTTTAACTGTAACTCTAATAACTCTCTTCTTTCTTTATTAAAATCTCTTTCTATTTCTTTACTATCCTTTAATTCTTCTTGAATTACATCCACTTCTTTTTGAGCTTTAAGCATTTTCTTTCTTGCTTTAAATCCCCCTATCGCGGATCTAATTGCTAAAACTAAAGGCACCCAACCACAAGTATATAAAGATGTTAAAAAGCAAAATAACTGCCCATCTATTGGATTAAGTGTAATAGTAGTAAGCATAACATCAGGTCTTCCATAAATATTCCATAAAAGATTAGTTTCTCCTAAACTTACTATAAAAGCTACTACTAAATAAAAACCCATAACTCCAAACTTATTTAAAACTTTATTCTTTAAATCTTCATATATCTCTTTCTTTTCTTCTAATACTTTTTCTAACATCTTATATTCCCCTTTCTAAAATTCCCATATATTATAATCAAATTTCTTTAAAAGTCAAGTTTATAAAAACTAGGCTTCCCTAGTTATTTTTAACATAATTACAATATTTAATAAATGGACAATCTTTACACTCCGGTTTTATTGCTTTACATTTATATCTTCCAAATAATACTAATTGATGATGTAACCTACTCCAAGATTCTTTAGGAAGCCTCTTCATAAGCTTCTTTTCTACTGTTAAAACACTATCATTAGGCTTAGAAAAACCAAGTCTTAATGAAACCCTATAAACATGAGTATCGACCGCTATCGCGGGTACATGAAATAAATTCGATAATACAACATTGCAAGTCTTTCTCCCCACTCCAGGTAAACTCTCTAAATACTCTCTATTATTAGGAACTTTTCCCTTATAATCCTCTATTAATCTTGTTGCAATCCCTTTAATATAACTTGCTTTTTTAGTAAAAGAACCACAAGGCCTAATAATATCCTCAATTTCTTTTAAAGAAGCATCTTTTAATTCCTCTAAACTATATTTAAACAATTCTTTAGTAACTAAATTAACCCTTTTATCCGTACACTGAGCACTTAAAACTGTCGCGATTAATAATTCATAATCTTTACTATAATTAAGCTCACATCTCGCATTAGGAAATAAATAATCTAATCCTTTAATTAATACTTCACTATTCATCTTCTAACCAATTATAATCAAATAATTCCTTTCCATCATCTTTTTCTTCTTTCTTTGTTAAATGATTATTAACATCTTCCATATTCTTAAATCCTTTTTTATTCCATTCATAAAGTATTTTATCTATATATCTTAATTTAGGAACTCCATTATAAACAGCCTCTTTTAATGCTCCAAGAATAAGATCTTCACTATACCCTTTTTCTAACCAAGCATTAATTATTTCATACTCCATACTAGAAATAGTCCTATTAAACTCTTTTTCAAATATCGCATATATATCTGTTTTAACATCTTCCTTTTGTTCTTCAATCTTATCTAAAGTAAGCATCTCATAAAAATTATCCAAACTTACTTGTTCAATCATTCTTCCCTCTAAATCTTTAATTGTTTCAATAGTAATTAACTTCTTCTTAATAAGACTATTAAATACTTTATAAGCATCCTCTAAATTTAATCCAATATTCTTACTTAATCGTTCTATATCTAAATAATTATTATAATCATTATCAAAATATGTTAACATTAAAAACTCTTGTAAAGTAAGATTAAGCTCTAAAGCTTTCTTAATAAATAAACTATTAGTTACATATTTAGAATTCTTAAATATTGTACTATTCATGCCATCCACCTGTCTTTATTTTCTTTCAAATATTTAATTATCTCACTCTTTTTATTCCTAATTTTATTCTTTAAAATTAACTTTTCTATTTCTTTAATAATTAACCCAATTCTTTTAGAATTATTAATATTAAGTATATCCCCTATATCTTGAAAACTTATATCAATATCTTTTTTCTCATGAATAGATAGACTCTTATACATCTTATTAATTTCTTTTTTACTAATATTTAATATTTCACCCGCGACAAGACATATATATAACCCCTTCTTATAAAGAATCATATTATTTATTTCCCCATTTTTAATAATCTCTTTTATACTTTTAATATTTTCTCTTTCTGTCTTAGTAAAAGGTAATTTAATATTTACCTCTATCTGAGCATACATTCCCTCAATATTTTTAACTGGAACAATATCTTTATAACTAATACCGAGTACTTTTAATATTCCTAAATTATCCAAAAGCTTTAATCCTTTAATAGGATTTAAAGATATTAATATTTTATCTAATTCTTCTTTTATTCTTGTAGTTGATAACTTCTTTACTTCATCTTTATATTTTAAAAAACAATCATAAAGACTTGGCTCTATCCCAAAATCAAGAACTGTAGCAAACCTAACTCCTCTTAATATTCTAAGAGGGTCTTCTTTAATCTTAATTTTAGCGTCCCCAATCATTCTAATAGATCTCTTACTTAAATCTTGTGTCCCTTTTAATAAATCAATAATATCCCCATTAAGATTCATACATATTGCATTTATTGTAAAATCTCTTCTCTTTAAATCTTGCAACAAATTATTAATATAATTATACTTAACTGGTCTTCTATTCTCATACTTTATTTCTTCTCGGTAAGTCATTATTTCAAAATTATATTCTTTAACTTTAAAATAAATACCCCCCAAATTCTTAGTTCCCGCCTGAGGAAAAATAGCAATCAACTCTTTAGGAGTAGCATTAGTACAAATATCCACATCATAGGAAAGTCTTCCTAATAATAAATCTCGAACATATCCTCCCACAACATAAGCTTCAAACCCCTTCTTTTCAATGGTATTTAAAACATTTTTTATTAGTTTATTCAAGATGTCCCTCCTAATTATTTCTTATTTCATCAATATATTGTTTTACTTCTCCTACAGTTTTACTAAAATTATCCAAATCAGTTGAAAACCATTTAACATCCATCTGATTATTAAACCAAGTATACTGTCTTTTCGCATAATTCCGTGACTTCTTTTTAATTAACTCTCGGGCTTCATCTAAACTTATTAACCCATCAAAATACTTAAATAACTCTTTATACCCAATCGCCGTATTTAATACTTTACTATTAAGCTTCTGTTCATAAAATCCCCGAACTTCCTCTATAAGCCCATTATTAAACATCTCATCTACTCTTTTATTAATTCGCTCATAAAGTGTTTTTCTATCCATAGTAAGCCCAATATAAACTACATCATAAAGGGGATAACAAGGCTCATTAGTTGTTATCTTTTTATTTAAAAATCGCTCCAAACGCACTCGATTATTCTTATGAATCTTCATATTCGGATCTTTTTTAAGACATAACTCATACAACTCTTCATTTGTATATTGAGCATAATCTTCATGTTCTTCTTCATCTAAAAATACATAATTATATAAAGCACTTTTAAGATATAACCCCGTACCCCCAACAAAAATTATATTTCGATCTTTATATTTATTAATTAACTCTCTCGCATCTTTTTGATAGTTATAAGCTGTATAATTATCTGTAACGGGAACAATATCCAAAAGAAAATGCGGTACTCCCTCTTTTTCTTCTTCAGTTACTTTCGCAGTCCCAATATCCATCCCTTTATATACCTGGGTAGAATCTGCATTAATAATTATCGCATCATATATATGGGCGAGCATAACACTTAACTTAGTCTTCCCCACTCCTGTCGGTCCAACAATCGCAAGAATCATTATTTTTCCTTTTTATTAGGTTTATTTTCTTTTAATAAATCTCTAATCTCTTCAAGTAATACAACTTCTTCTCTTTTTAGAGGAGCTGGAGCCTCTTTTTCTTCTTCTTTCTTCTTAATATGCATTAATCTATTAATTATCTTAACAAGTGTAAAAATACATATAGCTACGATTAAAAAATCAATTATACTCTGAATAAAAGCCCCATATTCAATTCGCGTATCTTTAAAAGTTATTGCTAAATTAGAAAAATTAACGCCCCCTAAAACTAATCCTAAAATAGGAGTTAAAATATTATTAACTAAACTAGTTACAATAGATGAAAAAGCACCACCAATTATAACACCGACTGCAAGCTCTATAACATTTCCTCTTGCTATAAATTTCTTAAATTCTTCTATATTTTTCTTTATCATAAAAATAAAACACCTCTACAAGTATTTTACCATATTTTTATTAATAAGTATATTAAAATAAAGAAAAACACCAACTTTTATGGATGGTGATAAACAAAAACTAAAGTTTAAAGACTAGCTCCCATAGATGTATATACCATTACTTCCGCTTCAAACTTTTTACCCATTAAATCATTTCCTCCAGTATCATTTATCCAAAGATATAAATTATATGTCTTATTTTTATTTGTGCTATCTAAAGTTCCAGAACCTAATTTATAAGATTTTTGTATTCCTGTTTTATCTACATCATCTGGTAAAGTTACCACATCAGACAAAGTTTTAGCAGTATTCCCATCAACAGAATACTTAATGTAACTTAATAACTTCTCATCTGTAGTACTTTTAACATTTAAAACCAAATCATAATTTGTTGATGTATCACATTTATTAGTAATTGTAAAAGTATATGGTGTAGTCTTCAAGCCTCTATTATCACTCATTGGATAACCCAAATAATTTATAGAAGTTGAATTTTCATCATTAAAATCCACATCAAAACAAGCCGTGCTTAAAACATTCTCTTCCTTTTGAACAGCACCTACATTTAAATAAGCATAAGTTATTCCTGAAGTTGTTAAAATAAGGGTTATTAAAGATAAAGATAATAAAACTAGCGATTTTCTATCCATTATTTCACCAACTTCTCTACTATATTACATTATAACCTATTTTAGTGTATTTGAAAAGCCAAAATATTAAAAAAACTTTCATTTTAGAAAGTTTTACATATAAGCATATACCAATAATTGACCATCAAACTTTTGACCCATTACATCATTATTAGCAGTATCATCAATCCATAACCTTAAATCATAAGTATGTGTAGCCCCAGGAGCTATCTCTAAATAAGTAGGTTCACTACTTGTTGAAGTAGTAAATAAATTATAACTCTTGTCTATTTGATTATCTAATTTATATTGTTCATATTCACTTAAAGTATCTTTAGTATTTTTTAAAAATCCAGTATAAATTTTTCCACTTTCATTTTTCTTTTCAAGTTTATATTTAATATGATCTAAAAGTGTTGAATCAGATTTTTTGCTCTCGTCAGTTGAAGTACTTAAATTTAACATATATTTTATATTGCCATTTCCCGTTTCTGCTGTACAAGTATTTTTAATCTCAAATGTATAAGGAGTTAACTTTTCAGCATCTGTATCACTCATCGGATAAGCATATTTTCCTGTACCACTATTATCTAAAACAATAGAACTAGACCCTTCTTGCCCATTTAATGTTATCTGAAAACAAGTGGTTGCTAAATTATTAGGTTGATCTTGAGTATCAGAGACAGAATAAAAAGAATAACTAGTTCCCACTGTTAAAGTTAATAATATCATAATAGTCAACATACTAAGTGCAATTCTATAACTTGGCCTCATACAATCACCTATTTTACTAATATCTATTATAAGCTATTTTTTGTATTTTGAAAAGATAAAATATTAAAAAAACTTTCATTTTAGAAAGTTTACATATAAGCATATACTGATAACTGACCTTCAAACTTTTTATCCATGACTTCATTTCCAGCAGTATTATCTATCCATAATCTTAAATCATAGGTATGTGTTTCATTTGGGCCAATTGTAACAAAAACATCATCGCCAGTAGTTGAAGTAGTAAATAAATTATAGCTCTTTTCTATTCCATTTTGTGTTTTATATTCAGCGTAATCACTTAAAGTATCTTTAGTATTTTTTAAAAAACCACTATAAGTTGTACTACCACCCTGTTTATCAAGTTTATATTTAATATGATCTAAAAGTGTTGGATCAGATTTTTTACTTTCATCCGTTAAAGTATTTAAATTTAACATATATTTTATACTACCATTTCCCGTTACTGCTGTACAAGTATTCTTAACTGTAAAAGTATAAGGTGTTTGTTGCTCTCCCTTGGCGTCATCCATCGGATAAGCATATTTACCAGCAGCACTATTATCTAAAACAATTTCACTAGACCCATCTTGTCCTTTCATTTCTATCTCAAAACAAGTAGTCGCCAAATTATTAGGCTCCTCCTGTTGATCCGATACAGAATAAAAAGAATAACTAGTTCCCACTGTTAAAGTTAATAATATCATAATAGTTAACATACTAAGTGCAATTCTATAACTTGGTCTCATACAATCACCTATTTTACTACTATTTAGTATAAGCTATTTTTTGTATTTTGAAAAGTATTTTTTGATCTAATTATTAACAAATACAACTTTTTTTCCATCTAAGCTAAAACTTTTCGCATCCGTTATTTCTACATCAATAATTTTTCCCATATCTTCTACTGCCCCTTCAATATTCACTAACTTCATAGTTTCGGTATATCCACAAACTTTATCTTCCCCTTTTTCACTCTTATCAATAACCAAAACTTTAACTATTTTACCCAAATACTTCTGATTAGCTTTAAGACTATAATCATTTACCAATTCATTTAATTCTTGTAATCTTTTTTCTTTAACTTCCAAAGGAATAGTATCTTTTATTCTCGCCGCCGGTGTCCCTTCTCTAGGTGAATAAATAAATGTAAAGGCCCCGTCAAATTGACACTCATTAACAACTCTTAAAGTTTCCCTAAAATCTTCATCACTCTCATTAGGAAATCCTACAATAATATCTGTTGTAATACTTGCCCTAGGAATACAAGTCTTTATCCTATGATATAAAGCTAAATACTCTTCTTTCGTATATCTTCTACCCATTAATCTTAAAATCTTAGAACTTCCACTTTGCAGTGGTAAATGAATATGCGGCATAATATTAGAATATCTCGCAATAGTATTAATCATTTCATTAGTAAAATCCCAAGGATGCGAAGTAACAAAACGAATTCTCGCTATCCCTGTTTTAGCAACATTCTCCAATAAATTAGCAAAATTATAATTTAATTTAAGATCTTTCCCATAAGCATTAACATTTTGTCCCAATAAAGTAACTTCTTTATAGCCAGCATTCTTTAATTCTTTAACTTCATTTATAATATCTTCCATCCTGCGGCTTCTTTCTTTCCCTCTTGTAAAAGGCACAATACAATAAGTACAAAACTTATCACACCCATACATAATATTTACCCAAGCCGTATATTTTGAATCGCGATTATACTCAATATTTTCATATATATCTCCCTCAATGGAATAAACCTCTATATCTTGTTTATCAGTATAATCTAAAATCATTTGTCCTAAATCATTAATATTATGGGTCCCAAAAACAATATTTACAAAAGGATACTTCTCTTTAAGCATATTAGTAACACTCTCAAGCTCAGGCATACAACCCCCAACACAAACAATAAGATTAGGATTCTCTCTCTTTAAATGTTTAATCCTCCCCAAGAATCCAAATACTTTATCATGCGCATTCTCTCTTATAGCACACGTATTAATGGCAATCAAATCAGCTTCTTCATAATTAGAAGTTTCAGTAAACCCTAAATTCGTTAATATTGCTTT
Organism: uncultured Bacilli bacterium; assembly: GCA_947593275.1. Classification (GTDB taxonomy): domain Bacteria; phylum Bacillota_I; class Bacilli_A; order RF39; family UBA660; genus Caccenecus. The sequence goes on along the minus strand of CANQDN010000016.1, from coordinate 1,773 downwards.
TATTTCCTCAGAATCATGAACATTCATTTGACAACCATAAGTTCTTATATAAAACTTTTTATCTTTAAAAACATCACTCTTAATATTAGAAACCATAATCGTTTCTACTTCTTTATCACTTCTTATTTTCGCGTCTTTTAAATTTGGGTAATTCATAAAATCACGTCCTTAATGCATATTATAACACTTATAAGAACTTTCGACAATTAATTTTTTTTATTACAACTTTATGATTAACAATTTAATAACATAATATAATTTTAAAATATCTTCATTAATAGACTCTTTTAAATCTTTTAATATATTCTCATAAATAACCTCTATATCATCAATCTTCTCTTTTTTATATTCATAATATAAATATTTTAACTTAGCACTATCTTTCTTTTCATATAGATTACTTATTTCTAAAGAAATTAACCTTTTTACTTCCTTTTCTTGTCTTAATATATGATTAGGATTAATACTTTTTGTTAAATCATATACCAAAGGATATTCTTTCAAATTATAAGAAGTCTCTAAAACATTTAACTCATCATCAATTAACAGTTTACTTCTAGCAATATCTTCCCCACTATCACTAAATTCCAACGCTAAAATATTTTTATTATCCGTAATTAAACAAGCATAAGCTATCTTATTAATAGTATTCTTCCCACTTAAAAGAGTTTTATCTCTAATTAAATCTAAAAACTCTTGTGATACTTTTATATTATTAGTTAAGATATCTAAAAATACATGATGTTTTACTTTAACTAAAGGAATCTTTTTTACTAACTCCAAATAATCTGTTTCATTCCATTCAAAAAAATCATAAGTGTCTTTTTCGCTCCAATTTAAAAGAATGTCGTAATAATAATTCATTTTTAAGCCACCTTTCTAAAGATATTCCAATAAACAATAAACCCAAAAACAAACACCAAAAAACAGGTCCCTTAATAATAAATTCCCCAAAATCTAAAATAGTATACCCAACTCCTAATAAATTAAGATAAATAATCGTAAAAAACAAACCTAAACTTGTTAACCAAACTCCCAAAATATATAAACCCAATTTAAACATAATTATTTTTCCCATATAATTCTATTTCTTTAAATCTAAAAATATTATATAATTAGGTAGGTGATTTAAATGAATTTATTAATTTATATTTTATTAGGTATTATCCAAGGATTTACGGAACCCCTTCCCATTAGTTCTAGTGGTCATATTTATCTTTTTAAAAACATCTTTAATACTAACATATTTAATGATCTAAACTTTGAAATAATCTCTAACTTTGGTTCATTCTTAGCTATATTATTTATCTTTAGAAAAGAGATTATTACTCTAATTAAAGGTTTCTTTACTTATATCTTTAATAAAGATAAACGCTCTCAAACTAAAACAACCTTCAAATATTGTCTTTATTTAATTGTATCAACCATTCCTGTGGGTATTACTGGTCTTCTATTTAAAGATACCATTGAAAGTAAACTTGAAAACATTAAATTTTTAGGAATAGCCTTCCTAATTACAGCCTTAATGTTATTCTTAATTAGAAATAAAAATGGCAAGAAAGAAGATAAAGATTTAACTTTAAAAGATGCTTTAATTATTGGTCTATTCCAAATGTTTACTATTATGCCTGGGATAAGTCGTAGTGGTACTGTCTTAGTCGCCTGCTTACTTGTAGGTATGACTAGAAAAACAGCCTTAAAATATACTTTTATCTTATATTTCCCAATAAGTGTTGCAACAATGGCCCTAGGAGTAAGTGATCTAATCCAAAG
>CANQDN010000015.1 GCA_947593275.1 uncultured Bacilli bacterium | reverse complement strand
TAATCCTGCTTTTTTGATAATTGGATGAGTAAAGCTAAAGCAGGATTACTTATTCCGACGACGGGTTTTGCTCATTCAGTGGCTAGTAGTGCATTAGATTATAAAAAAGAAGGGTTAGTTACAGGTTTAGGTTCTAATTTCTTTAAACTTGCTGGTAGTGTTATTTTATATGGTATTTTAAGTGCCTTTATTTTAGTGATTGTGAAGGTGATTATTGGTGGCTAGTAAAAAATTTAATGGAGTATATATTAAAGATAGTGTTTCTCTTGTAGGACCTTTAGAAAAGAATGGATTACTTAAAAATTATGATATCGCAATGGATGATTATTATTATGGGGAAAAGACATTTGAACAAGCGGAAGTTAAGATGCAGAGGGTTGTAATAGATAATTTATTACAATTTAATAAATTATCTGAAAATAAAATTGATTTATTATTAGGGGGAGATCTAGTTAATCAAATTAGTGTATCGGGATATAATGCTTCTAAGTTTAGGATTCCTTTTTTAGGATTATATAGTGCTTGTGCAACATATGCTGAAGAATTAATAATTGGAGCGGCTTTTATAAGTGGGCATTTTGCTAAAAAGGTTATTGTAACTACTAGTAGTCATAATTTAAGTGCGGAAAGACAGTTTAGATATCCGATTGAATATGGGGCGATAAAAAAATTAACATCAACATTTACAACTACGGGGGCTGTAGCAACTTTACTTACAAATGAACAAACTAATATTAGGGTTGAGAGTGCAACCATTGGAAAAGTAGTAGATATGGGAGTAAAAGATGCGAATAATATGGGAGCAGTTATGGCTCCAGCGGCCGCGGATGTTTTGTATACACATTTAGTAGAAATGAAGAGAAATGTTAATTATTATGATTTAATTGTTACTGGTGATTTAGGAATAGTTGGATCAGAAATATTTAAAGAATTTTTAGAGAAATCTTATGATATTAGAATTAAAAAGTATATGGATGCTGGAGGAGAAATATATGCTGGTATTAAAGATACATATGCAGGAGCTAGTGGGCCGGTTGCTCTTCCTTTGGTATTATTTGATAAAATAATTAATTCACGGAAATATAAAAAAATCTTGATAATTGCAACAGGTTCTTTACAATCACCTCAGTTAGCTAATCAAAAGATTGGAATTCCGGGAATAGCGCATGCAGTTAGTTTGGAGGTTTTATAATGATATTTATTTGGGCTTTTATTACCACAGGATTATTTTGTGCAGTAGCACAGATTATTTTAGATAATACGAAGTTAACACCAGGACATGTAACATCACTTTTTACAGTTTTGGGGGCTATATTAGGATTTTTGGGAATATATGATAAACTAATTAAAATGGCTGGTGGGGGAGCATCAATGGTTATTGCTAATTTTGGATATTTACTTTATACTGGGGCTTATATGGGATATAAAGAGCAAGGAATATTAGGAATTTTTACAGGACTTTTAACTAAAGGAGGCGCTGCGATAGTGGGGGCAGTTGTAATTGCCGCGATTCTTACATTATTTTTTGAACCAAAGGACTAATAAGTTCTTTTTCTTTTGGAATTTTTTTGATATAATTAAAGAAGTAAGAAGGGATTTTTAAAATGGCAAAACAAAAGAAAAGGAATTTTAAAATTGAACCAAATGAGTTAACTCCTGTTACAATAGGACAATTTGAAAATAGAAAGAAAAGTTCTTTGGGAATATTTGTTGTTTTATCAATATTTATTTTAACAGTAATATTTTTGCCTCAGATATCAGATTATGTAAATAGTTATTTAAATAAAGGGGGAGTTACTTTACCGGGTGTTAGTGGGTTAAATCCTAAACCAATTAATCCACCGGATGATGAAGAAGATTATAGTGATAAGTTTTATCCTTTAGATATTAATTTAAAGATTGAAAGAGAAGATATTACGATGAGTAATTTTGTTATTAGTACTTTAAATAATGTGATTAGTTACAGAGTTACAAATAATAAAACCGAAGAAATAGTTTTGACAGATTTAAATTATTATTTAGAGTTATATAATAAAGATTATACTTTACTTGAGAGAGTAAAAATAAAAGGAGATAAGATAGCTCCAAATGGAACGGAAAATTATAGTGTAGATGTAACAAATGAGGTTGCACAAGCTTTAATGAATTTTGTTTTAGTTAAGAAAACAGAAAGAGATTATAATCCAATTAATTTACAAAATGATACAGAGGGTAATGGGGCTTTAGTTTGTACAAGAAGTCATGAAGTTGTTACTTATAAATTTAAAGATAATCTTTTAAAAGAGCTTACAAGTGAAGTTAAGTATGAAAGCACGGATGCAGGCTATGTTGATAAACAAACAGAATATCGGAATCTTGCTAATCAGTATAATATTAGATCTGGAGTTACTTCAACTTATTTAGATACTCCTACATCATTTAGTATAACTACGCAGGTTGATTTAAATAATGCGAGTAGAGCTTATATTTTTAATGCAGATACATTTGTAATTGATACAGAACCAAAGGTTGTTAATTTTGAAATGGAATCACAGGGATTTACTTGTAATTAACATGATAGGAAGTGATTTATTTGGATTATAAGTTTAGTATAAATGATTTTGAGGGCCCTTTAGACCTTCTTTTACATTTAGTTAAAACTGCGAAAATGGATATTTATGAGATTGATATTAAAATTATTATTGATGAATATTTAGAGTTTATTAATTTAGAGAAAAATCGGAATATTGATATAGCTAGTTCATATTTAGTTATGGCATCAGAATTAATCCATTTAAAGAGTAAAATGTTAGTGAATGATGATAAAGAGGAAGAAAGTGGAGAAGATTTATTTAATATAACTTCGGAAGAAGATTTGAAAAGAAAATTGGTGGAATATGAAAAGTATAAACAATTATCTGAAATGCTAGAAGAACAAAGAGATAAGCGCAGTAATTTTTATACGAAAAGTCCAATGAATTTAGAGGGAATAATTGAAAGAGAGACATCAAGAATTGGGAATGTTACTGTAGATAATTTAATAGAAGCTTTGAAAAGTGTTTTAGAAAGAGAAAAAGCTTTTAAACCCGTTACAACTAAAGTAACAAGAAAAGAATATAGTATAGAAGCGCGAATTAAAGATTTACGAAAAATATTAAAAGTAAGAGATAAAATTGAATTTTTAGAGTTATTTCCTGAGAATAATAAAGAGTTTATGATTGTTACATTTTTATCTATTTTAACGATGAGTAAAGATGATGAAATAAAGATAAGTCAGGAAGATAATTTTAAGCCAATTATAATTGAGAGGAGTAAAAATCTTGGATAAGTTAGGAATATTAGAAGGAATTCTTTTTGTGGTAGGAGATGAAGGAATAACCTTAAAAAGTTTATGTGATGTAATGGCTATAACAGAAGAGGAAGCGAAAGATTTACTGCTTAAATTAAAAGGGGCTTTAGAAAGTAAAGAGCGGGGTCTTAGAATTAGTTATTTAGGGGATGCTTTTAAATTAACGACCAAAGAAGAGCATAAAGAGTATTATCAAAAGTTGGTTATGGATCCAGAAGTAAATGAGCTTAGTCCTTCGAGTTTAGAAGTATTAGCAATTATCGCATATAATCAGCCAATAACAAGAGTAGAAATAGATGAGATGCGAGGAGTTCAAAGTACTTATGTGTTAAGAAGATTGGTGGCTAGAGGACTTGTAAAAGAAGCAGGTAAGTCTAAATTACCGGGTAGACCAAATATGTATCGGACAACAAAAGAGTTTTTAGATTCTTTTGGACTTGCTAGTTTAAATGATTTGCCAGAGTTAGAAATAGATGAAGAAAAGGATGATTGTCCAGATTTATTTACTTCTAATTATAAAGAGGAACAAAATGAAGTGGGATTATAGTAGAAAATTAGAAACAGGACTTTTAAAAGATTATTTGGAAATGAATATTACAGGGGTGGAGTTTTTAAAAGAGACAATTGAAAAAATAGAGTTAAGATATCAAACTTTAAGAGAAGTATGTTTTAAAAATATGAGTTTTAAAGGGGGTATTTTTGATAATGTTTTTTTTACTAAAGTTAAGTTTATTAATTGTGAGTTTTTAAATGTAAATATTACAGATTCTAATTTTAATAAAGTATTATTTAGTAATTGTAAATTTACTAATGTAAGTTTTTTTGATGTTAAAATAGATGATTTGGATATAGAAGAAGGGGTTGTGCAGTATTCAAAGATTGAGAATAGTAATATTAATGATGGGAAAATAGATGGAGTTAATTTTAAAGAAAATATTTATCGACATAATAAGTTTTTAAATTTAGAGTTTTTTAAGTGTTATTTTAGAGATGATAATTTTATTGCAACTTTGTTTAATAAATGTGATCTTAGAACTAGTCATTTTGAGGGAGTTAGAATAAATGTAGATGATTTGATTGGGTCAACTTTATCAGTTTTAAATATGATGGAAATTATTCGAGATAAGGGAATAGAATTGGAAGATTAAATCAGGACTATTTTTTTTAGGGTTTTTATGCTATAATTAGGTTACTTGCTTGTGTGGCGGAATTGGTAGACGCACCAGACTCAAAATCTGGCGAGGGTAACCTTGTGTGGGTTCAAGTCCCACCATGAGCACCAGATTGATACTTAACTCGGACTTTTATAGTGCGAGTTTTAAAATGTTAGGATTTGTTAGAATTTTTATGGATTGAATTAATGTTTTTGTCAATTTAGAAAACACACTTGATATGAAGCCAATTTTTAATAATGCATTAGAAGTTATTAAACTTTATTAAAAAATATGGTAAAATATTATTGCAAGGGAGGTTTTTTATGAGTTTTAATGACGAATTACAAAAATTAAGAAAAGTAAAAAAACAATGTTTAGTTGAAATCCAAAGTGTAGAAGATGAAAAACACGCTGAATTAGAGCAAATTGAAGAAACAAAAAAACAAGTTGTTTTAAAGTATGCTGAATTAAGTAAATCAAAATATCAAGAGTTAAGAGAACACAATAGAAGAATTGATATATATTGTAGATTAATAGAATTTCATTCATATTTTGATGCAAAAGAGATAGGAAGTGCTATTGCTAGTTTAATGAGAACCTTTGAAGGTACAAATTACATTTATCAAGAAGCAGAATATCATACAACAGAAGTAGAAGTGCTTGCATTTGATAAGCAAAAAACTAAAGTTACAAAACATCCAAGAATAGTTATTGCAGAAGATAGTAGACGTAATTGGTACTCTGATTATAAAGGTGAAAATCTTAATTCAATTGTAAGAAATGGAAAAGCAATTATTTTGTCAGACGATACGCTTGAAAGAGAAATACCATTTTATTATGCAAATACTGGTACTCATACTTTAGAGCAACGTGTTAAATTTGGTGGATTTTCTTATGTGAAAGATTTTATTGATAAATTGATTTCATATAAAATAGAATACAGTTTAAAAAATCTTTCATCAGATGAGATAGAAAGATTAAAAATAGATTTTATTTCATCTAGAGTCGAGCAAATAGAAGAAAATTATAGATTAGTCGCTCAACAACAAGAGAAACAAATGAAACAAAAGTTAGATGTCGATAAAGAAAATCGTCAATTGATATTGAAAAGAGTATTAGACAAAAAGAAAAAGTAATGTTATAGTGTAGTTAGTTAATGATTTATTACTAACTATTTTTTTGCCTAAAAGTTGTTATACTTTTTCCTTTAGGACACTATTGATAAATCTATTCGAACTTTTTCGGACTTGATTTTGTAAATATAAAATATATTAAAAGAAAATTATATCTTTTATAATAAGAAACTTGATTATGTAAAGAATACTTAGATAATTATTTAAAATAGAAAAATAGGAAAACATGTTTTTTAAATTAATTTACATTTTGGGAGGTATATGGTATAATTTTTATAGTTGTTAATTATGATTATTTTAAATTGAGGTAATTATGTTAAGTAGAGATGAAATACGAAAAAAGAAAAAGTATATTGTTGAAAAGTTAAAGACTAAAGTAGATGCTTTAGAAGAAGAAAAGTTAAAAAGTACATTAATTTCTTTTATAATTTTAGAATCTTATAATGATAAACTTAAAAATATAAAATTATTTAATTTATTAGAAAAAATATCTAATGGAGCAATTTTGGAAAAGAGTACCCAAAAATTTAGGGGAATGTGGGATGATTTAAAAATAAATTATTCTTCGTATATTGATAATGATTATGTAAGTTTTTTACTTCAATTGGCAAATAATTTATCACAAATACAGGTGCAATATGATGAAGATGAAACAGAATTGTTGCCTTTTAATTTTAGTAATGAATATGTTATTAAATTATCTAAACTTTTTTATAAAGAATTGGGCGATAAATATATTGAAGATAAAGCTATGGCAATTTTAAATGATGAATCACATTATGGGTTTACTAAAACTGTTTTAGTTGGTAATGAACTTGATTATGGTATGACTATATATGATACAGTTTTTAATAAACCATATATAACTTGTCAAAAACTTGGAAATTTGATGGAACTTCAAGCATTTAATCATGAAATAATGCATGGAATTGATTTTTATTCTATGCCAAAAATACCAAGTCAAATATATTATGGTTTTCATGAAATTCCTACGTATACGATTGATTATTTGTTTCATGATTATTTAGATAATATGGGAATTGATAAACAGCAAGTTAAGGCCTTGCGACGAAAAAAGCTGCAATATACTAAATTAACCGCGAGTAGAGTATTATTTCAAATACAACATAGGTTAAATGAAAAATTTGGAATGAAAAATACGGTTAATGCGACTATTCAAGATATTAAAAGTGTAATAACCGATGATTTATTAAAAGAAATGTTAGAGATGGAATCTTGTGTTATTGCGGATGGATTATATAATCAAATATTGATAGATAAGGAATTAGGTCTTAAAAATTTAAAAATGATTATGGAACATCCACTTCCTAGGGATAAAATACCTGATTTTTCATTTATTGGGCTTGATAATAATTCATTATTAAATTTGAGTCAAAATATTATGATATCAAGTGCGGAAAATAACCAAAAAAATAATATGTTACAAGAAAAACAATTACAGATGATAAGAAGATTAATAAATAAAGATAGCAATAAATTAGCATTTATTAAAAGTAGTTTTTTAATAATTATAATTGTTTTATTTGCGATACTTATAGCGGTATTAATGATTAAAAATGGAGGAGTGATTTAGTTATGAATATAAGTGAAGAAAAAATAAATAAAATAGTTAATGAAGTTTGCCAAGAAGATCTTTTTTGGAGTGTTCCAGTATTGGATTTGGTAAAAAAAATAATTGAATTTCCAGAAGATTATAGTTTTTGTATTGGAGATATTATTGATAAACAATTTGATACAATTGAAGTTGGTTTAAATATTAAACAAAGTATTTATGATACTACTCTTGAAGTTTGTAAAAAATTGCAAATTAGTTTAGAAGAAATACCTAAAGATGAAAGATTATTTGACGATCCTTATACTTGGCCAATAACAAAGAAAAGTATGCTAAGCGAAGAGTATAATAATGAAAATAAGTATCACTTTTATAAAATGAATAAAAATGATACAATATGGTGGATTAAGAGCAAAGATAAAGTAGGTGAACACTTATTTACATTTGATAAGAAAAAAATTTATAATTTATTTAGAGATTATCCAAAAGAGTTAACTAAAGAAGAAAAAGAAGTGTTTGATAGAGAAAATCCTTACTGGGCAGATTTTTTTAAAGATAGAAATTAAACAATTTATATTAAAAAAGTTGTAATTCAAGGATAATCAGATTATTAATTATAAAAAGTGTTTACAAACAAATGTTTTGGTGGTATACTTATAATAGTTCATAAAATATAGGGGGTATTATAAATGAAAGAACTAATTGTAAAAATTGAGGATACTACTGAAGCTTTTGAAAGTATAAAGCATGCTGATTTGTATGGCAATGAATATTGGAATGCAAGAGAATTAATGTCGGTGCTTGAATATAAGAAATGGGATAAATTTATCAATGTAGTAGAAAATGCCAAAATAGCTTGTGAGAAAAGTGGAAGTTTAGTTGATGACCATTTTCTCCAAGTGGGGAAAATGGTAGAAATAGGTTCAGGAGCTAAAAGAGAACGAAAAGATTATAAATTAACAAGGTATGCTTGCTATTTGATAGTTCAAAATGCTGATCCTAAAAAGAAAATAGTAGCTCTAGGTCAAACTTATTTTGCGATTCAAACAAGAAAGCAAGAGATAAGTGAGAAAGATTATAGTAAATTAACAGAAGATGAAAAAAGATTATATCAAAGGAATTTAACTAGAAAAGGGAATTATTCTTTAAATAAAGCGGCGAAGAATGCTGGGGTTAAAAATTTTGATAAATTTCATAATGCGGGATATAAAGGATTATATAATGGTGAAACAGCGGATGATATAGCTAGAAGAAAAGGCTTAAGATATCGAGAAGATATATTAGATAATATGGGTAGTGATGAACTTATAGCTAATTTATTTAGGATTTCTCAAACAGAACAAAAATTAAAAAGAGATAATATAAAATTGGAAAGTGAAGCTAATCAGGCGCATTATATAGTTGGTAAAAATATTCGAGAAGTAATTGAAAAAAATGGGGGTACTATGCCAGAAAAATTACCTACACCAAAAAAGAGTTTGAAAGAATTAGAAAAAGAGAAGAGAAATAATTTTTATTTAGATTGAACTTATTTATTAGTTCTGAGTTTTAATATGGATTATTTTATGATAAAATAATATTATCTTTAGAGTATAATTAAATGGTGATTAAAATGATTTTATTGAGTGTAATTTTGGTATTTTTGTATATTTTTTGGTCTTTTTTAATGGTTAATGATCATTTTGGAAGTTTTGATGCTAAAATATATAAAGCAATGAAATTTAATGAGGGTAAAATTAAGTTTTTTAGATTGTTTACTAATTTAGGTAGTGTTAAGTTTTATTTGCCTGTTTGTATTTTATGGGTATTAATTAGTAAAGATAAACAAATGGCTTGGTTTATCAGTGGGGTAATGCTACTATCATCAGTAGTAATTTGGTTATTTAAACATATTTTTAAAAGAGAGAGGCCAAATATTCGAAGATTAGTTCATGAAAAGGGCTTTAGTTATCCTTCGGGACATATGATGAGTTCCACAGTGTTTTATGGGTTTATTATTTTCTTATTAATATTAAGTGATTTACTATTTCCTTTGAAAGTGCTTTTTGCAAGTATTTTGGTAGTCTTAGTTTTAAGTATAGGGTATAGTAGAATATTTTTAGGAGTGCACTATTTTAGCGATATTATTGGAGCCTTATTGTTAGGCTTAAGTTATCTTTTAATCTTTATAAATTTTATTTAATAATTAGATTTTAAGTGGTATAATTTTTAATAGGTGAATAATATGGCTAATAAGAAAAAAAATTCTTCTATCCCCTTTTTTAAATATTTAACTTTTGTGATGGTATTATTAACAGCTATAATTTTGGGATTATTTAAATTTATTGATGTTTTACCTAATGATTATTTTTTAGTTTTAGCGGTATTACTTATTCTTATAACTATTGTTTTTAGTTGGTTAATTTTAGGTAAAAAGGGAATGAGAAGAAAGGTTATTGGAACTTTGTTTTCACTTATTTATACAGTTTTATTAATATTATTTATTGTGTATGAGTTAAATACTTTAGGTTTTTTAAAGAAGTTAGGGTTTGTAAATTATAAAACTGAGGATTATAAAGTTATAGTATTAAATGATGAAAAGTATGATTCTTTAAGAGATATAGATAATAAAAAAATTGGGTTTATTAATTATACAACAGATGGTTTAGATGATGTAAAGGCTAAAATAAATAAACGGATTGATATTTCTTTTTTAGAGTATGAAGATCTTATTGAGTTAAAAGAGGGGTTAATAAATAAAGAAGTTGATGCTTTATTAATAGAAGATACTATCTTTAAAATAATGTTGGAAGATGATTTAGATTTTAGTAATTCTTATAAAGTTTTGGATGATTTTTTGATTGATGTAAAAACGGATGATATTACTAAAAAAGTAGATATAACTCAGGATTCTTTTAATATTTATATAAGTGGAATTGATACATATGGAAGTGTTAGTAGTGTTTCTAGAAGTGATGTTAATTTAGTGGTAAGTATTAATCCTAAAAAGAAAGAAGCTTTAATAAGTTCAATTCCTCGAGATTATTATGTTACTTTAAAGACTAAGAATGCTTTAGATAAGCTTACACATGCGGGTATTTATGGTATAGATGAAAGTGTTAAAGCGGTGGAAGAGTTGCTTAATCTTAAAATAAATTATTATGTTAAAGTTAATTTTAGCTCACTTATTAAAATAGTGGATATTTTAGGGGGTGTAGATGTTTATTCAGAATATGATTTTACCTCAAAAGATGGTTATACTTATAAAAAGGGATATAATAAAGTAGATGGAGAAAAAGCATTATCATTTGTTAGAGAAAGACAAGCTTTTAGTTCGGGAGATAGAGTAAGAATTGTAAATCAAATGAGAATGATGGAAGCGATAATAGATAAAATAACTAGTCCTTCGGTTATTATAAAATATAATAAAATATTAGATAGTTTGGATGAGGCTTTTATAACTAATTTAAAGATGAATGATTTAACTAAATTTGTAAAGATGCAGATTGATAAAAATATTAAATGGAAAATAGAAGAATATACACTTACGGGAACAGATGATTATCAATATACTTATTCAGTTAAGAATATGAAAACTTATGTGATGCAGCCAAATAAAGAGAGTGTTGAAGAAGCTAAAAACAAAATAAAAAAAGTTCTAAATGATTAGAACTTAAGAGTTGTATAAACGATATAAAGTAATTGATGGAGTATTAAAGAAACGGAAACTATAATTTTCAGTTCCAAGACCATTAGAGATATATAGTTTAGAATTATTTAATTTATAATAATCAGCATAATAAATCTTTGCTCCATCTTTTTTTATGATACCTCCGATAAAAGGAATCTTTATTTGACCACCTAAGGAATGGCCAGCGAAAGTTATTTTGTTGTTGGTTATTTTTTTAACACTGTCGGGTTTATGAACTAAAGTTATGTTGTAGTAATTGTTATCATATAAAGCGCTTATATTGTTGGTATTAGTTAAACCAATAAAATTTAAAGGGGAGTTACTATTATAATAAATTAGTTTAGAAGTATTATCTAAAAGAGTAAAATTACTTTTATTTAGAATTTCGGCATATTCTGATGGATATTTTTGATCATAATCACCAATTATGGCTAGTTTGGTTAATTTAGCTTGCATTTTTTTTAAGTATTTGGAGATTAGAGTGATATCTTCTTCTTTAATTTTAGTATAATCAAATAAATCACCGGTAAATATTAATATATCAGCGTTCAGTTTATTTATTTCTTTAGTAATTTTTTTTAATTTACTTTCATCAATGGTACGGCCATAGTGTAAATCACTAAATTGAACTATTTTTAAGCCATTATAATCTTTATTTAAGGATTTATCATAGATTGGTGTTTCTTTAATGGTTAAAGAATAAGGGTTAATATAGCGACCATATAAGAAAAGAATAAAAATAATAATAAATAAGATACTAAATATTTTAATTCCAATATGTTTTTTTTCGTTATTCATGTTATCAACTCCATATAAAATAAATTAAAATACATAAACTATTATGTAAAGCATGGGATATAAAAGAAGTGTAAACATTATCAGTTTCATACATACTTTTAGCAAAGAAGAAACCTAATGAACCATAGGGGATAATATATAATAATTCAGTTAGTTCAGGTTTAGCTATGTGAGCAAGGCCAAAGAGAAAACCTGTAAATAGGGCAAAAGTGAACATTTTAGTAAAAGCATCTTTAAAACTTAATCTAAAAGTTATTTCTTCTACTAAAGGGCCGATTAAACTCATAGTTATAATGCTACTTATAGGGTAGGTAAAAAGAAGATTACGATTTAAAGTTTCATTAATGGGGATATCTTTTAAGATATTATTAATAATATTATTGGAAATAAGCATAAAACATAAACCGATTAACCAATTTCGAATAGCAAGACCTATATATTCTTTTTTAAATTCATGGATATCTTTTATTAGGCGTTTATGATAGATAATACCTAAACCGATAAGAAGAAAGGAATATATACCAATTTGAGATAAAGTAGCAATAATAAAGTTTTGAGAAAATTTATATTTTCCAAAGACTAAAGATCCTAAGAGGGCTAGGAAAAAATATAGAAAAATAGTTCCAAAGCCTTTCATTAAAGCTTTAAATTTGTTTGCCATAATATCAACTCTATTTCTTTAATAAATATATCATAATAAATAGTATTTTGCAATTTATTTAGTATTGATTAAATGAGGTTTTGTTGTTAGAATAATAGATGGTGGGTAATATGCATAAGAAGTATTTTTATTATTTATTAAGTTTTATAATTCCGATAGTTTTTCTGTTTATAATTAGCACTATTGCGGGTTATATTCCTTTTGGTAAGTATTCTTTTAATGTTTTTGATGCTTTTTATCAGTATGCTCCAATTATTCAAGAATTATCTCAAAAATTAAAATTAGGTAAGTCGATTTTGTTTACTTTACATGGGGGTATGGGAGTTAATTTTTTTAGTATATTTAGTGTTTATGCGGCGAGTCCTTTTAATATATTAGGGGTATTTTTTAAGAGAGAACATATTTACATATTTTTTACATTACTTATATATATTAAGTTGGGTTTAAGTGGCTTTTTTATGTATATGTATTTGAATCATTTAGAAACTAAATATAAAGATACAGTGTGGAATTTAGTGTTTGCTCTTATTTATGCTTTAAGTGGGTATATAACTATTTATATGATGCATGTTATGTGGATGGATGCTTATTATCTTTTGCCTTTAGTTATGTTAGGTTTTCAGAATTTAATAGATAAAAATAAACCTATGTTATATGTTTTAAGTCTTAGTTTAGTTATGCTAATAAATTATTATATGGCTTTTATGATTTGTATTTTTTTAGTTATATATTTTCTTTATTATACAATTATTAAAGATAAGTTTAAAAAACCTTTTATTAAGAGATTTATATTATATTCTTTAGTTTCGGCTTTAATAGCAATGGTTATATTACTTCCATCGGCGATTAGTTTATTTAGGGGAAGATTAGAGGGTTTAGAGGTAAATAATTTACTGGGGATTCAGAAGTTTACACTTTTTTCTCTGCCTTTTAATTTTACAATTGGTTCTTTTATAGTTAATGATAATTATAATTATGGAAGTAATAATATTTTTTGTACTCTTTTTGTTTTAGTTTTAGTTATATATTTCTTTTTTAATAAGAAGATAAGTAAAAAAGAGAAGATTGCAACAGGTTTTGTTATAGCATTCTTTTTAGTGTCCTTTTGGGTTAATTTATTAGATTTTGCGTGGAATATTTTTCAACCGCCAGTTTGGTGGAGTCATCGCTACCAATTTTTATTTAGTTTCTTTTTAATTATTGTAGCGTATAATTCTTTGGTTAATTTTGATAAAATAAATATAGGGAAATTAAAGAGTTTGATTGTTATAATATTTATGATGTTAGTTATTGGTTCTTTAAGTTATAAATTAAAAGGGTTACATTTAGAGGATACTTATATTTATTTAATGTTTTTAAGTTTAGGTTTATTCTTTATTTATATGTTCTTTATTAATATAAAGCCTTTATTTATGTTTTTGGTGGTTTTAGAAGTTTGTATTAATACTTATCATAATGTAACTATTAATCGGGGGAAAGAATATGAAAAAATTGTAGATGAGTATCAATATAAAGAAGAATTATTAAATAGGATTAAAGATAAAGATAAATGGCGAAGTACTTTTGTTATAGATAACTATGAAGATGAAGGGTTATTGCATGGTTTTAATTCAGTGGAACTTTTTAGTTCGAGTTATAATAATAAGAGTTTAAATTTTATTGATAAAGTTAATGTTTCTAATAAAGATATTAATCATCAAAGACTTTTTATGTATAATCCAGCAGTGTTATCTTTATTGGGGGTTAGATATATTATTGGAGATAGTAATTATTATAATTGTGAAGATAAAATTTGTGTAAATGAATGGGCTTTACCTTTGGGTTATGAAATACCAGATACTTTGTTAGATGTTCATTTAAAAGATAATTATATTGATAATATAAATAATATATATACAAGTTTAGTGGGTGAAGAAGTTAATTTATTTAATGAGTTAAAAGATGAGGATATAGAACTTATAAATTTAAAGTATAGTTTAGATAGAGGAGTTTATGATGTGGGATCAAATCCTCAAATAAAGATTAAGCATAAAGCTGAAGATAGAGAAATGGTTATATTTAATGATCTTAATGTTGTTTTGACACTAGAACCTACAGTTTTAATTAATAATGAAGAAATAGAAGTTATAAATAGTAATAGTGATGATGTAGTAGTGTTAGAAAAAGGGGATGAAATAGAAGTTTTATATAATTATGATAAAAATATTTCTTTTAAATATAAAGATTATTTCTTTTCTTTGTTAAATTTGGATAAGTATGAGGATTCCATAAAAAAAATAAAAGATAATTGTACTTGGGAGGGAGTAGTAGATGATAGTAAGAGTGAATTAAAAGGAGTGATAACTTCTAGGGGAGGGTATGTTATGCTTACTATTCCTTATGATGAAGGACTTATTATTAAAGTTGATGGTAAAAAAGTGAAATATAGAGAAGTATTAGATTCTTTTGTGGCTTTTAAAGTTTCTAATAAAAAGCAGGTAATTGAAGTTTATTATTGGCCAAGAGGACTTACAGAAGGTATTATTACTAGTTTAATTTCTTTAGGTGGTTTTCTATATTATGAGAAAAAAAGAAAAAAATAGTTTATAAAAAAAACTCCCTTATTTTGGGAGTTAATAATCTAATGGCGCCCAATGTAGGACTCGAACCTACGACCTAACGGTTAACAGCCGTGCGCTCTACCGACTGAGCTAATGGGTCAAGG